>CALFDI010000085.1 GCA_937952875.1 uncultured Verrucomicrobiales bacterium | reverse complement strand
CGAGTTGAGATTACTCGCTGATTTTCTGAACACATGTGCAGATGACATCGAGACGAATGGCTCTCAGTATGAACACCGTATGTTCAAATAAGAGCCAGCTGTCAGCGTAGAGGAATCTTCGATCCCTGATATACAGGTGAGCCGCTGCGTGTAGCAGCCAGAAAGAACGTGAGCAGGTTAGCTCGCCTGCACTATCTATCGGAGAGAGGCGACCGGGTCGATTGCCTCTTCTTCTGCTTCCACGATCTCTGTCTCAGCAGGACTTTCAACGTATGTGCTGACAGGTGCTGTGCGCACATATGTGATGCCTAGCCAAGCAGCAAGAAGCAGCGAACTACCGATAACAAAAACAGGAACTTTCATAGGAATTGCTTAATATAACTTAGACAATATGGGAGAGACCCCTTTAGAGATGGAAATTAGGCCACTTTGTAAAGTCCCAATGAGAACTGTTAGAGAACTCTCGATCTAAAGAGACTCCTCTTAGGACTTTTTCTACCTCACTACCGAAGGCCGAGAACCGCAGGCGAAGAGGTCGTGCCAAAACGATCTACAGCACTGATAGCGATAGCTTGAGGTCGTTTATTAAACGTAAATCCAGGACGATTTCTCGGAAGAATTGCGATCGTTTCCCATTGCTGGCCATACCGAGCCTGCAGCGCATACTTTGTAGCACCAGAAACAGCAGGCCATGTCACTTTTACACCAGCACTGATAAAGGAAGTAGCCGGAGCAGGAGACTGTGGCCGAGTCTTACTGAGCCATGGCATCGGTGGGACAAGAGCTGGCTGTGTGTAGGCTGACTTCTGTAAGCGAGTCGAGATGCCGCCGCGATCTTGAAGGAGAGCCTTGACGCTCCAATGGCAGTGCCCCACCCAGTTCTGGCCGACGGTTCGACTCAGGCTAATCTGATTGACGATCTCACCTGCTGTGCGCCCACGGTCTTCACTGCTCTGGATGCGGGATGTGGCGATGCCTGGCCAGACTGGGCGTTTCCCCTGCTGACGCCACCAATAGAGGAGCTTGTGATAGCTCTGTTCACTCTCGATACGCCAATAGAGCTGTGGAGATAAATAGTCACACCACCCGAGATTCAGCCACTTTCGAGAGTCAGCAGCGAGGTGATAGTAGGCATCGATGCTAGCGGTCGTCCCTCGTGGCACACCAGGCCTCCAGATACCGAAGGGGCTGATGCCGACTCTGACCCACGGCTTCACCTTCTTGACACTGCTATACATGTTCTTCACGAAGGAATCGACGTAGGCGCGGCGTTGTTTAGGAGTCTTCCCATCTGGGAAGATCTGCTTAGGTCGCCCATCCTTCGCCACATCTGGATAAGGGTAGAAGTAATCATCGATGTGAATACCATCTACGTCGTAGCGTTTTACTACATCCATAATAACTCCGAGGGCGCGGCGCTGAGTGAAAGACGACGCGGGATCCGCCCAGAGGTAAGTTTTAAACTTCCGCATCACTGATGGATGCGTCTTTGAAACGTGATTCCGCGCAGCAGGCATTGACGCATTAGGTAACGCACGGAAGGGATTGAACCACGCGTGAACTTCGATGCTGCGTGCATGCGCCTCCTTTATACAATAAGAGAGCGGATCATAGCCAGGCGAGCGCCCCATCGTGCCTGTGAGCCAGCTGCTCCACGGCTCGATCCGAGAGGAATAGACAGCATCAGAATTCGGCCTTACTTGGAAGACTAAGGCATTCATATTCAGCCGCTGCATACGGTCTAGCATGCGGACGAGCTCTGCCTTCTGTGCTGAGGCGCTGAGCCCTTTCTTACTCGGCCAATCGATATTATATACGCATGCGCTCCAGGCACCTCGGAACTCGCGCGGCACCATAGGCGGAGCCTCGCGCGTCGGCACATACTGCTGAGCGACACCTGTTAGACAGGTGAGAAGGAGTATGAGAGTGAAGGGTAATGCGCGCATAGATGAAACTCTACGCTCTTACCAGTTCAGCCCTTGCAGGTTTTTTGCGAGGAACTGGCCATCTTTTCTAAATAACTTCCCATCGAAGTAGATCTCTCCCCCGCCCCAGTCAGGACGCTGGATGGTCACCATATCCCAGTGGATCTGAGAACGGTTACCATTATCCGCCTCTTCATACGCTTCACCTGGGGTGAAATGGAATGACCCAGCGATCTTTTCATCGAAGAGGATATCACGCATCGGCTCTTTGACTTCTGGATTAAAGCCGATCGCGAACTCGCCGATGTATCGTGCGCCTTCGTCCGCATTGAGAATTTTATTCAGTTCCTTCGTCTTCGCCCCAGCATCAGCTTTGATGATTTTTCCATTTTCAAAGGTCAGGGTAATATTATCAAAAGCAGTGCCTTGATAGATCGTAGGTGCATTATGTGCGATCGTGCCATTTACACTATCACGCACAGGTGCGGTAAAGACTTCTCCATCCGGAATGTTATAATTCCCGCCGCAGACGATGCTTGGGATACCCTTGATCGAGAATGAGAGGTCTGTGCCAGGCCCTACGATGCGCACATCATTTGCCTTATCCATCGCTCTCTTCAGAGCACGCATCTGTGGTAGCATTCCCTTATAATCGAGCAGACAGACGCGGAAGTAAAAGTCCTCGAAGGCCTCCGTGCTCATCCCTGCCTGTTGCGCCATCGCAGCATTCGGCCAGCGCAGCACACACCACTTTGTCTGCTTTACGCGGTGTGAAATGACGGGACGCAGATGCTGCATCGCGAGCTTCATATTCTTCGCCGGCACATCACTGGTCTCGCAGATGTTATCACCGGAACGAATCGCGATGTAGGCATCCATATCTTGCATCTCAGCTAAGAGGTGCTTCGAGACGATTTCATACTGATCTTCCGTCGCCCCCATAAGCATTTCACGAGTAAGGCGGCCGCTGTGATTACGGATAAAAGGGAGACCTTTCCGCGCACGGATTTCTCGAATCAGAGCAATTCCTATCTCTTCCGGCGCACCATAAAGATCGATGAGGACTTTCTCTCCTTTTTTGATATTAGTCGAATATCTTACGAGCTGCTTAGCTAGATCATTAACGCGGGCATCATGCATAGCTGCAGCATTCCAGTCTTGTGAATGGAGTCAAGGCCACCTGACCTGAATGGCACAAAAAGTCTCTCCCACATTCAGTTCACTTTCACCGTATAGTCAGGATCATTCTCGCGAGCGGCTTGGTTCGACCAGCGGCGCATGTCCCTCATTTCCTTTTCATTCAGAAGCGCGACACTCCCATCTATCATAGCGGCTACGGCACGCTTATCCCAGCGGAAGTCGACGAAGCCATGCTGAGATGGCGGAGCCTTTTCCTCAAAAGTGCGATCACTCCAGACAGCGTTTAAAATCTTTGGCGGTTGAACTTCGAAGTTCCCCTGCTGCCCATCACCATGACGAGCAGAGGCAAAGACAATTAACTGAGCGGGATCATATACTTGGCTCAATCGATCGACGTAAAACTGACCGACTCGACTGACAATCTGCTTCGACGGACGCAACGGGCTACCTGATCCATAGTGACCTCCTACAAAAACCGTATTCATCCCTAGATTAGGCAACACACTGACAAGATAATCACTGTTTGGGTCATCGAGATGCTTTTCATTCCCATTATAGAACATCACTCCTTTCACCTTTTCGAGATGAGGCATGAGACGCCATGGGTAGCGTGCATTGACTGGATGATAGAGCTTTTCTCCCACCAGATTCGTTGCCTCTGGATCACTCTGGTAGCCTGGCATGAGCTTACCATAACGCTCATTTGCCTCTGCCACGTAGGCCACGACGATATTCCGCGCAGCATTGACCTCTACAGCCATTTGCGCCTTCCCCTTCACCTTACTCGCAGATACCGATAAGAATCCGGCAAGCACGAGTATGATTGAAATCGTAACGAGGACTTCGACTAGGGTGAATCCCTTCTTGTGTGTGTTCATTGATCTTTCGGTGTAACAGTAAGTTGATAAAAAGTTGACCCGCTCGTGATATCGGCTCGATAACTGGCTGATGGATTAGTGAGGGTATCGCTCTCAAATATCTCACCCCACATCTCAGAGCCCAGAGATGTGCTACTACTTAGTGAGTAAAAGAACCCATCTTCCTGCTCCCAACTAAGCACGACCTCTCCACCATCCCGCGTAATGGAGAGCTGCGGAGCTGCCTCTTCCGTCACTATCTCTAAAGTCGCAGCGAGCCCTCCTATGAGTTGATGCTCGCTATCTTCCTTCATAAAGAATGAAACGAATTCTCCTCCCTGCTGCGTAGCTGGATGAAGCGAACTTACGATCAGGTCTAAATAGCCAGCTTCTAACCGATCAGTCACATACTCACGCACACCGGGAACATTGAGATTCAATTCGAATCTCATCACTGCATTCAAAGGAACAGATTCTCCTGGCGAAAGCGCATCAATCTGACCAATCGCCCATGGCGCACTTTCAAATCCCTGCATGATGTTATTGCTCACATCACGGGCTTCACCATCTGAATCATATCCTAAAGCGTAGGCATTCCTGAGACCTCCTAAACCATAAGGAGAGTCCTCTTCGAAAGGCTCTGTTTCAAACTGCCCCCGATAGCCAACACCATACAGCTCAACCGATCTCCCTGCATCTCCATCATCTTCG
>CALFDI010000084.1 GCA_937952875.1 uncultured Verrucomicrobiales bacterium | reverse complement strand
CACATCGCGGGAGCGAAGTTTCTTTTCAATCTCTGGAGTGATTCCTTGAATCTTCGTGAGATCGTCCTTTGTCGCTGCTGCTTCTTCCGGAGGAAGGAATCCCCAGTCATCGTCGTTCTGAGGAGAAATGACGTCCTTGCTAGCTAAAGGCTCAGGTTTCACAGATCCTGACTTGAGTTTTTTCAGCTGCTTTTTCAGTTCAGCAGTCTTTTTCTTTTGTTTCTCGAGAGCGTGCTTGTGCTGTTCTGCCTCACTTTCTAGACGCTCTAGGGCCGCCTGGCTATCGGTAAGCCGTGCTTCTGATCGAGCAAATTTTTCGCGAAAGCGCCCCCAGATAATGGCTCCTAACCACAGGCCAAGAAGGAGGCTGACTGCCGAAAGGATAATATTCTGAATAAGAAGGTGGCTTAAGAAGTAGGTGATGGCATCCATGGGAGTGAAGGGATTATTTAAGCAGTATCTCGACTCGGCGATCTGACTCAGGTCCGTCTAGGCTCTTCCCCGCAGCAGATGCGCCGAAGGAAACGATTTCAAATTGCGCTGCAGGGAGGCCTTTCTGGATCAATTGATCGAGAACAGACTGAGCTCGCGCTTGGCTAAGTGCTGCATTCTCTTTTTCTCCACCTGTGGCATCAGTATGACCACCCAGCACATATCGGATCGTAGTGCCAGCAGATGTAATTGATCGAGCTAGAGCGTTCAGTTTAGGCTCTTCTGCTGGGGGAATCTCAGCAGATCCAGTCTCAAAGAATATCTGGGAATCGAGAAGCGCAGAGCGCAGTATACTCTGAGACTCTACAGGTAGCACAGAGTGCGGGAGATAATCAGGAAAGTGGTAGATCGATGGATACATCTGCAGGTCATATAGCTCCACGCGTGTGCCATCTAAACCTTCGAGAAGGCCTTCCCATTGCTTCTGCATCTGCGGTGTGGCACACCCTGATAGATGGATGAGCTGTTCATTTTGTGAGAGGGCATTTATGCGAATAGTCCGGCCGCCAGCGGGTAGGAGAATCGCTTGGACTGCCTGAGCAAGAGCTGGAGAGGACAGGCCGTGTGGGCTATCTATAAAATCTGATTTTGTTAGAGTCTTAGTCGCAGAACGAGCAATTGCATCTGCTGTGGCAAAATCTGCTGAATGGATCTCTCCGGAAACTTCAGTTAATGGGCCGTTACGTTTGATTTCTAAATATCCGCGGCTTCTGAGGTAGTTGCCTTCTTCTGTGAGTCGTATTCCTGGAAGTTGATCGATGTCTTCGGCTATGAGTTCACGCTCTTCCAAGTTCGAAACACTTCCATGTATTTCAGCATCTAGGTAGGTGAGTGTGACGCGTGGATCTGCCACTTGTGAGTCATGAAGAACCTGTAAAACCTGCTTTTTTAAGTCTGGCTGGAGTTGAGTGCTGAACTCTGATTTCTGCCAATAGCTCATACCGGCCACGGCTAAAAGCGAGAGAAGTAGGGGAATGGCCTTCATGTGGAATTAAGAATGAAAACTGAGCATTACTGTGAAAATCCAGCAGGAAAGATGGCATTAAGCACCATTGTGAGGAAGAAGTTCATCATAAGAATGGCAAGTGCTGAGAAGACCATCGCACGCGTCGTGCCCTGGCCGACTCCTACTGCGCCATTCGTAGCAGAAAGGCCTTGGTGGCATGAGATAACCACGATCAAAAGGCCAAAGCTGAGAGCCTTCACCAATAAGACAATGACATCAGTGATGTCTGTGAAGCGGTTTACATGAGTATTCCAATATGCAGCAGGCACGCCGAAAGCCTTCACTCCAACGAGGAAAGATGCACCTATTCCGCAAAAAGCAGCCTGAGCAGTGAGCAGTGGGACTGCGATGAGAATGGCGATAATTCGTGGAAAAACGAGAAAATCAACCGGATGCACGGCCATGGAACGCAGAGCATCCACTTGCTCGGTGACCTTCATTGTGCCGATCTCTGCAGCCATTCCAGAGCCGACACGGCCAGCCAGCATGAGCGCCGTGATCGAAGGGCCTAGTTCTCGGAACATCGCCACACTCACAAGGGCTCCACCACCATTTTCCATCCCCATTTGCTTAAGCTGGAAGAGTGCTTGGGCGGCGAGCACTGCACCGGTGAATGCACCCGTCACTATGATGACCGGTTGAGATCTCCAGCCGATTTCCGCTAATTGGTGGGACACTTGCCGCCAGCGGATACTCCCTCTGAACAGAGAGCAAAAAATTTCACGCACCAGATCAGCCAGACTCCCCAGATAATGTAAGAGATTTAAACACGACGAGCCAAGATGCTGAAAAATGATCATATCTCTGCGGAGAGTGTGTGCCCTTTAAAAGAAAAAGCTCATCATGAACGATGAGCGAAAAAAAGGGGAGGCTGCCACAGTTGTGAAACAGACTCCCCGAAAAGGTTAATCTCGTAAATTAGAGGGAAGCCTTAAGGTTAGAAGATGCCTTGAAGCCGACTGTCTTTGAAGCTTTGATCTTCATTGACTCTCCAGTCTTAGGGTTGCGGCCCATACGAGCTGCGCGCTTCTTGACTTCGAATGTTCCGAATCCGATAAGTTGCACCTTACCGTCTTTCTTAACACCCTTGGAGATGGCTTCGAGAACTGCTGCGACGGAATCTTCCGCTGCGCGCTTAGTTGCTTCTTTACCTAGGTTCTTTTGGACTGCTTCTATAAGTTCTGCTTTGTTCATAGCGTTCATTGGTTTCAACTATCCTCCTTGCTAACGCAAGCGAAAAACGAAATAGAAAGTCGTCTGAACCCTTTGATTTAGGGAGATTTCTAGCTTGCCTCTCATTTTAAAACGGTGTGAACCGACCGCGGAAAGAGCGCGCTGAGAGTGTTTCGAGCATGATTTTTTCATACAAATGTTCTGCATGGAGCTGTTTTGTTTTTAACTCGCTGAGGTCTGATGAATGGAGTTAAATTATGACGAAATTATTATTTTATTAATAGTATGTAACTTGCTTGTTTTGAATGCATTGTATGTTTTTCTGTTAGTTTTTTCGTGATGAGTGAATGAGGATTTTTGTCATACTTGTTTTTTAGTATGAAGTTGGTGGTTTCATAGATGAGGATGACTTAAGGAAATATGAGGTGTTTTGCAGTCTGTGGAGTCCATATGAAGGGGTTTGTTGGCAGGAGGGTGAATGCTTCGCGTGTCATGAGAGCGTTGTAAAAAAATCTTCTTAGGCACGGTGACTGAGGAGGAACGAAGTCATATTAAGAAAGCGCTCGGATTCATCTCTTTCGCGAAGCGTATGCTTCAGAGCGTATAAA
>CALFDI010000083.1 GCA_937952875.1 uncultured Verrucomicrobiales bacterium | reverse complement strand
CCATTCTGGTTTGTGAGGGCTGATGCTGACTTCTGGCCGTAGCTATTTCCTTTATCAAACATGAAACCGAGAGGTGGGCAGTAAGAGTCAGGATCTGTCATCGCCTGTGGTCGAATGAAGTGATTGTAGATCCACTCTTCCGGCGTAGCTGCCTTGAAGCGCTGATGTGGATCACTCATGTAGGCACGGACACGTGATCCGAAGTTACTGAGATCTGGGCCATTACGAGTGAGACCGATGTGAGCATAGTCTTCTCCGAGATAGTCATAAATGTTCGACTCGCGACCACCCCAGTCTGCTCTCCATACATCAGCCCCAGCATAGGTAGGACGGACGACTTGAGTGTGGCAGACGTAGCAGCCATTCTCCGCATAAACGAGAGCACCATTTACGACTGTTCCAGTGGTCTTTGGATTATAGACTCCAGTCTTTTCATCGACAATTTCATCATACTCAACAGTCTCGACTGCGAGCATACTCGAGTATGGCAAGGCAATGATAACGAGCCAAGGAAGACCAAAACTAAGAAGTAGGCCGAAGATAAATTTCTTGAGATTCATCAGAGGAGAAAAGTGGAAAGATTACGCTTTGGAAGATACGAGTGAGTCAATGTCGCCTTCTGGGCCATGTGGGCTTTCGCTGCCATGACCGTGTGGAAGAAGCGTAGGATGTGAGCTGCGGCGACCGAGACGGAGCCACATAAGAGCAAGATGCAGGAAGAAGAAGACGTTCGACGCCATCACGAATAAAAGAGCGATCGTAATGCCGATGAAGTAGCGTGTCCCACGACCAGCTGCCGCGAGCCATGGATCGAGGTAATTTTCCTGACCAACACCCTGCATGAGACCACCGAAGATGGCGAATAAGACAACCAGAATCGTGCCGTAGAGGGAGAACCAGTAATGCATGCTGATGAGTCGGCTCGATAACCACTCACGACGTGTGATACGTGGAACGATGAAGTAAATAGCGCCAAATGCACAGAGACTAAAAACTCCATAGAGCGCGAGCACGTCCATACCGTAGTTAGTAATAGTGAACTGAGTATACTTAAGGGAGGAGATCGTATTTAGCCCCATTCCAAGGACACCAAATGCAAGAAGCGCTATGATACCTGTCGCAGTGAAGCGAAGTGATGGACTGTTGAGCCATGTCTCACTGCCAAATGAAATCGTTTTGAGAATATTCACACCCACTGCGACAGCTGGGATCATAAAAAGAACAGTCGCTGCTGCTCCCCATGTTGTGAGGAAGACTGGCAGTGGCGAACCAGTGAGCTTCTGCATACCAGCCCATGGCATGAGAAAGGCGAGAGACCAGAAGCCAAGAAGCGCGAGAGAGTAAGAGAAGACTGGACGTCCACTCACCTTTGGAGCGATGTAATAGGCTGAACCGATCGCGACTGGAATGAAGAAAAGGTATGTCAGACCAGAGCGGAACCACGCATTCACTGCAGAAGCAAAGACAGGATTCGTATCGAGAACAAAGATCAAGAGATTCGCTGTGAGGTAGATCCATGGGAACCAGAAAAGAGCGCCTAAGAGATACCACTGAGAGACATAGATATGACCGCCTTCACGCACGCGGAACTGGATAACTGACCAGATCGTGATCAGTGCATAACTCAGTAGCATGACTGGCCAGACAAAGGTCGGGAACTCCATCCAAGGGACACCAGTGCCAAAGCCTGCTAGAATACCGAACAGACCAAGAGACAGACCTAAATTCCAGATATGGCCCGCAAGAAGAATCAGACCAGATGCACGGCATTCTTGGCGAGAGAGGCGTGACATCAGCCAAATGATGATACCGAGAGCCGCCTGCATTCCCCATCCGTAGATAAGTGCTGCCATGTGAGCTGGCTGGACGCGCCCAATAGTGAACCATGAGCAATCACTCAGGAATCCTGGCGCATGCATTTTAATCGATGAGACGATTCCAAGCAGAAGTGCGACAGCCAACCAAGCTGCTCCGCTTGTGAAGAAAAACATCACAGGGTGCCTCAAAGAGAGGTCAATGCTTGCGCGCTTTTCTGCGTCTTGAATGGCCGATAATGTCGGTTCAGATGACATAGGAAAAAGTGGTTACTGGAAAAGAAAGGTAAAAGGGAAAGGGAAATTACTCGGCAGCTGGTTGAGACTGTTGCTTCTGAAGCTTTTCAAAAGTCGCTGTGCCAGGAACGGCCTGTTCAGGTATCTTCACTGCAGCTGGTGCCGCGAGAAATGAGTCCTGAAGAGCAGGGAGAACATCTGCAGGAAGAAGACGCACTGTCTTCCCCTCTTCCACGACGCCGACTTCAAATGCTGCATTCTGAGCTGCATCGACCTCAGCACGTTTCGCTAGACGCGTATCAATGGCACCCTGCTCAAGATCTGTCACCTCATCTGTAGAGACGAAACGCAAAGCAATGACGGCAGCCAGTGCAATGAAAAGCAGGCCTAAGCCCCACCAGAAGGTAGAGAAGCGAGCGAGAGGAGTATCGCGATAGTTTTCCATGAAAAAGAGAAGCGAGAAGTGAAAAAGAAAGAAGGATTAGTTAGCAACGTTAGCTGACTCGAGAATACGTGGATCACGGTTCGGGTAGAGATTTACCGCAGTGAGATTACGCAAGTAGAAGAATAGGAAGCCACAGCCAACAGTGAGGAAGGCTATGATATCGCCCAACCAAGCACGAGGCACAGTAAGCTCAACCGGCATATCATCATGGATAAGACCAAGTGACGGTCCGCGCTCTGGAATGATCATGTGATA
>CALFDI010000082.1 GCA_937952875.1 uncultured Verrucomicrobiales bacterium | reverse complement strand
TGGCTAAAGTCATCATTGGTCAGGAGGACGTGATTGAAAAGCTAGCCATCTGCCTCTTTGGCGGTGGTCATGCGCTTCTCATGGGTGTGCCTGGACTCGCTAAGACACTCCTTATTTCAACTGTTTCTGAGACCTTTGATCTGAGCTTTAGCCGCATTCAGTTCACTCCAGATCTGATGCCGTCAGACATTACGGGCACAGATATTATTCAGGATAATGCTGATGGAAATCGTGAGTTCAAGTTCATCAAGGGCCCTGTTTTTGCAAATATCGTGCTCGCAGATGAGATCAACCGTGCGCCGGCGAAGACCCAGTCCGCCATGCTAGAGGCGATGCAGGAAAAGCGCGTCACAGCTCTCGGCACGGCCTACCCTCTCGCTCCACCTTTCTTCGTTCTCGCGACTCAGAACCCAATCGAACAAGAAGGCACATACCCTCTACCTGAAGCACAGCTCGACCGCTTTATGTTCCTCATCGAAGTCGGCTACCCGACAGAAGAGGAAGAAGGCCAGATCGCTCGCACGACCACTGGCACAGCGAAGGCGACTCTGGAGAAAGTTCTCACGGGCGAGCAGGTCATAGCCTACCAGCAACTGGTGCGCCGCGTGCCTGTGCCAGACCACATTTATGACTACGCAGTTAAGATCGTCCGCATGACTCGCCCGAAGGAGGATACATCTCCTCAGTGGGTGAAAGACTTCGTCGGCTGGGGATCTGGCCCGCGTGCGATTCAGTATCTCATCCTGGGAGCTAAGGCACGTGCTGCGCTGAATGGAAATTACATGGTGTCTCTAGAAGATATTGAGGCCGTCGCTCCGGCAGTGCTTCAGCACCGCGTCATTACGAACTTCGCTGCAGAATCTCAGGGCATGACATCAGCATCTGTCGTCCAGCGTCTCATTGAAGAAATGCGGGAGCTGTAATCCGTTGAGGGGATTTTTGTCTTAAATGAAATACGACTTTCTCGATACTGACGTGCTCGCACGTCTTGGCGCGATCCCACTCGATGCGCGCCAGCCAATGATCGGCAATGTGGCTGGGCGTCACCGTTCGCCGCATCGCGGTTCATCCGTCGAATTCGCGGAGTATCGGAAGTATGTGCAGGGAGACGACACACGCCGACTGGACTGGAAAGCCTACGGCCGTTCGGACCGTTTCTACATTAAAGAATTCGAGGCAGATACGAATCTGCGCTGCTTCTCATTGGTAGATAGCTCTGCCAGCATGGCATTTCAATCTGGGGAAAACCCTAGTAAACTGCGCTACGCGCAAAGCTTAGCTGCCACCCTCTCCTACCTCGTAGTCGATCAAGGCGACGCTGCAGCTCTGACATGTTCTGCGGAGAAGACATTTATTGATATCCCGCCAGCGCGCAGGGCATCTCATCTGCAAAACATCTTCGAAACGCTTAATAATCTGGAAGCAAAAGGCGAAACGGGCCTGATCGAGTCTATGAACATCTTGGCTGAGCGCGCCGGCACACGAGCGCTCACCGTGATTATATCAGACTTCTTCACCGACACAGCAGAGCTCGCAGATGCGCTCCAGCACCTCCGCTACCGCAAGCACGACGTCGCCGTCTTTCATTTACTAGACCCTCAGGAATTGGATTTCAAATTCAGCCGACCACATCGATTCGTCGACCTAGAAGATGGAACAGCCATCGTCGCCGAGCCGAACCTCATCGCAGATGAATATCACGCTGCTCTGGCGACATTTCTTAAAGAAGTCGAGACGGCCTGCTTCGATGCAAATGCTGGCTACACCCTCGTCCGCACAGACACACCTTACGAGGATGTGCTCCGTGAATTCCTCACCTCACGTCTGAAGTAAGGCTTTTATACTATCTCCTTTCTATGTCCTTCGCAGCTCCAGCACTTCTCATCGGCCTCTTTGCCGCATTGATACCTGTGCTCATTCACCTGCTGAATCGCCGCCGTCATCGCACGATCAAGTGGGCCGCTATGCAGTTTCTTTTAAAGGCCACACAAGAATCTCGTGGAGCGAAGAAACTGAAACACATCGCTATTCTGACCTGTCGAGCGCTCGCCGTGGCTACCATCATCTTTGCGATCGCTAAGCCGCTCGTGAGTGGATTACTCGGCTGGGGCGGAGGCAGCATAGACACAGTTGTCCTTCTGCTCGATCGCTCTGCTTCGATGGAGGCGAGCGAGGGAGAGTCTGATTTTTCAAAAAGAGAATACGTCCTCTCGCGTATCACATCATCGATGGAAGAACTCGGCGGCGCAAAGCTCATCCTCATCGATAGCGCGACGCTGGAACCTCAAGAAGTCCCCTCACCTGAAGTGCTAGGCGAGATTACAGCAACGCAAGCGACGGCGACTTCTGCCAACATTCCCGCTATGCTGGCAAAAGCAGCGGAATACATCCAATCGACTGACTCGGGGCGCACTGAGATCTGGCTAGCCTCTGACCAGCAACGCTCTAGCTGGAGCCCGCAAGATGGCCGCTGGCAGAGCGCGACAGCCTCAATCCAGACCTTACCCCAAGACACACGCCTCCGTGTTCTTAGCCTACGCGGAATGCCTACTCGGAATCTCTCCATTCAGCTATTATCCGCTCGCCGTGTTGCAGGAGAACTCATTCTCGACCTCCGCATTTCACGCCTCCAGGGCCGCGGCACAGTGACAGTGCCTATCACCTATTCGCTCGATGGATCGAGCTTCGCGGAGACCGTCAGTCTCACAGGGCAGACGCTCAGATTTCAAAAGCGATTTGATCTTCAGAATAAAGAAAATGGCGGCTACGGATTTGTCGAACTCACATCTGATTCTAATCCACAGGATAACACTGCCTTTTTCACTTATCTGCAGGATCAGCCAGTTACGACAGCCATAGTTACTGAAGCAGCCCAGTCAGACAGCGCCCGCTATCTCGCGCTATCGGCAGCTCCACCAGGATACGGGAGCTTTGAAGTCACGGAATACACACCGACAACGGCCAATGAGATCGATTGGAATGGAATAGCCACTCTCATCTGGCAAGGCCCTCTTCCTGAGGGAGACATAGCCGATCGGATCACGGCATTTATCCGCTCCGGCGGCACTGCACTCCTGCTACCGCCTGTGAATGAGAGTGAAACTGAGTTTCTCGACCTTAAGTGGTCAGAGCTTGAGCGCTCACGCGGCGATCAGTTCTTCATCGTTGAAACTTGGGAAAAGGACGACGGACCACTGTCCAATGGAGTCGACTCCACACCTATCCCCGTCAATAAGCACAGAGCCATTCAGCGTAGGAGCATATCTGGAGAACTCACCACACTCGGTCTTTGGGAAAATGCTTCACTGTTTCTTGGTCGCCGAATCATCGATAAAGGCACCCTTTATGCCCTCACCACTCTACCTGACTACGAATGGTCGAATCTCGCAGATGCAGATGTGCTTCTCCCCCTATCGCAGCGCCTCATCCAGCAAGGCTCTGAACGACTAACTGGCGCCGGCAGCTTACCTGCTGGCAGTCGCCGTGCCGAGCCACTCGCAGGTGAGGACGTCACGCGGCTCGACTCGATCGGGCTCTTGGCAAATCCTGGACTCGATTCTGGTGTGTATCGCTATGGAGAACGCACCCTCGCAGTGAACCGCCCAGCATCAGAAGATGATTGGGAAATACTCGACGAAGCCGAATCTCGCGACCTCCTCAAATCCACGAATGCAACCGTCTTCGAGCAAACTGCCGATGCTAGCGACACTCTCGTCCAACAGATTTGGCGTAGCTTTCTCATCGCGACT
>CALFDI010000081.1 GCA_937952875.1 uncultured Verrucomicrobiales bacterium | reverse complement strand
TTACCAGTTTCCTTTTCTTCATGGTATAAAAAAAGCCCGCTACTTGCGTAGCGGGCCAGACTAACTCTTATGAAAAATACGTTGTGGAGAAGTTAGAATTTATATCCAAGCCCTACTGTGAATCCAGTAGTGGTCTGGTAGAGCGGGCTGTCAGATTCGAAGTGATAGAATTTCGCTAATCCGGTAAATCCATTGCCGAACTTTTTCACGAGGACTGAGTCGAATTCATATCCAAAGTCAAAGCTGCTGTCATTATCTCCAATCATGTGGAACCAGTTCTTCCATACGATGCCTCCTGGAAGCTTTGTATTATGGAAGATGTAGGCGTCAGCGATGCCATTATTACCTGCAAGACCGAGTCTCTGACCGATGAAGACGTCTGCGAATCCATTGTAAGCATGGACTGTGGAAAATGGAGTGTAGAGGTCTTTATCAAGATACTCGTATCCTACTCCCACTGTATGGCTGCCGAATTTAGTCGTTGCTTTTAAGTGGAGATATCCTGCGTCGTCTACACCATCTTGTGTGCCACTATTAGTGAGTTGCTGTGCAAATTCTGCATAGAGAGAAACATCGCCGACTTTAGTCTTAGCGATCACACCGTAGGTATCTCCATTTGCCCGAGCGGGACCGAGATCCATATCGACGAGGTATGCATAAGCTGTCAGATCCCAGTTATCGATGCCCTTATAGTTCGCATTGAAAAAGTGGAAATCACCTTCCCATTCTTGTAGGCCTCCGCGGGCATCGCTACCGAAGATTCGCTGAGCGCGATCACTATATGTGTAGTCGAGAGTGAGATCTTCTATGGATTTATTTGTGATACGAACAGCATCGAAAGTCTGTTCGTTTTGGCGCCAGCCGACGTTTCCGATGAACTGATCGCCGTCTAGCTTGATGCGCTGGCGGCCGACTTTGAGAGTCGTGTCGAAGCCTTTATACTGGATCCATGCGCGGTTTACTTCGTTAGTCTCAGGATCTGCAATGACGGCGTTATTCGCGACATTTGGGGAAACATCATTGCCAGGGCCTCCATCGAAGTCATCGACGATGGCTTGAGTAAACTCACCTTCCACGAAAGCGGAGAAGCCATGAAATTCGCCGAATTTTAAGCCAAGGCGCTCACGAGTCGTTAATGCATGTGAGACATCCTGACCGTCAACGTCTCTGAACTCATAGCGAGCTGAGATATCAACGGTGGGCGTCACCCAAGAAAACGCGTCTGGGCTAGTCTGGATAGGAATCACTGGATCAGCTGGTCCTGCAAAGGCAGCACCTGCTGAGAGTGCGAGAAGAGTGTAGGAAATGGAATACGGTTTCATAGTAAGGGAAATGTAATGTCACTCCACTAGAAGCTACGAGTGGGCCATTTCCGTATCCATTGGTGTGCATTTATTTCAGCTTTTCTGAAAAAAATGAACGCGGCTCATAATCGCTTCATGAGCGGATGAGCGATTTTTTTGCGCTTTGAAGTATCCTAAAAGCGCTACGGTGTGATTTCCGTGCCGATCCCAGAGCTTGTGAAAATTTCTAACAAAAGTGTATGCGGAATACGACCATCGATAAAGTGAACCTTCCGCACGCCGTTATCAATGGCATCAAGAGCAGATTGTATTTTGGGAATCATGCCGCCAGAGATGGTGCCGTCCTCAATAAGGCCTTCCGCTTGCTTAACAGTGACTGATTGAATGAGGCTATCTGGCTGATCAATATCCTTTAGGAGTCCCGGGACATCCGAAATGTAGACCAGTTTTTGCACTTTTAAGGCTTTTGCTAGAGCTGCAGCTGCGAGGTCGGCATTGATATTAAGAGAGAGGCCTGTTTCTTCCTCACGGCCGAGCGGCGAGACGACAGGTATGATATTAGACGTAGTCGCGTAGAGGATATCTTCCTGACTGCAACGAGTTACCTCACCGACGCGGCCGATATCCGCCGCATTGCCATTCTCATCTTTACCCGAAATACGCTTTGCCATGAAGACATCTGTTCCAGGTATGCCGGTGGCTTTTCCTTTGTGAGAATTGATGTGGTTGACGATTTCAGGGTTAATGATTCCAGAGAGTGTTTTTTCTACTATATCTATCGCAGTATCAGAAGTGACGCGAAGCCCGCCTATGAATTGCGCCTCGATGCCGGCTTCTGCCATAGCTGCAGAAATACGTTTTCCCCCTCCATGGACGACGATGGGGTGTATGCCGGCGACTTTTAAGAAGACAATGTCGCGCATCAATGGTGCGACGAGCTTAGGATTTTCCATGCAAGACCCACCCATCTTGATCAGGACTGTAGAGCCTGTGAAGCGTTGCAGGTAGGGCAAAGCTTCTATGAGGACAGAGGCTTTTTCTGTGGGGGTAATCATGCGGAGAGGCTGAACAGAAAAGCGGGAGCGATCAACGTTGAAAGAGCTAAGTGGTTTTTGCGGTGCTATGGTTATTGCTCAGTGACTGCGCTTTCAAAGTTTTCGAGCTTCTGATGCTGCTCTCGAATGAGACGAACGACGAGTGATGTCCAGCCAGTCTGGTGGCTCGCGCCGAGGCCTTTTCCATGCTCTCCATGAAAGTATTCATGAAAGAGGATTTGGTCTTTCCAGAGTGGGTCAGTCCGGTGTGGGTGATTCTGATCAATAAAGGGGCGGGTGCCGTCTTCTTGAGGGAGGAAGAGAGAAATGAGGCGCTTGCAGATATCAATGGAAATCTCGCGGAGGTTTTTCTGTTCACCAGAGCCAGTCGGGTATTCCATAGTGAACTTATCACCGTAAAAGTAGTAGTAGCGCTCGAGTGCTTCGATAAGAACGAAATTCGTGGGGAACCAGATAGGCCCACGCCAGTTCGAATTCCCGCCAAACATGGGAGATGTGGACTCACCCGGTGTGTAGCTGACCCATGTGGTGTCTTTTCCCATCTTAAAACCGAATGGATTAAAGCCGTGATATTTACTCAAAGAGCGAATGCCGTAGTCAGACAGAAATTCTTCACTGTCGAGCATGCGAGTCAGCGTTGCGCGGAGTTTATCTGTGCTAGGCACGGCTAAGAGCCAGCGGTGAGGGTTCTTTTTATCAGCTGTTTTACGGAATTTAACGTATTTTAGAATCTCTGGACGATTTGTTAGGAACCATTCCATGCGCTTTTTAAAGCCAGGAAGGTTATCGATCACAGACTGCTTCATCACGGTGGTGGCCATCATGGGGAGAAGACCGACGAGTGAGCGGATCTTCATTGGGATAGGTGGTTGGCCATCTACGATGAGTTGATCGTAGTAGAACTGATCTTCATCATCCCAGAGGCCACTTCCGCCTAATGTATTAATGGCATCGCAGATGCTGACGAAGTGTTCGAAGAACTTAGAGGCGATGTCTTCATAAGCGGGGCTCGTCTCTGCTAGCTCAAGTGCGATCGAGAGCATGGTGAGGCAAAATGATGCCATCCATGCCGTGCCGTCAGCTTGGTGAAGGGTGCCGCCGTTTGGCATGGCGTGTGAGCGATCAAAGACTCCGATATTATCCAAGCCGAGGAAGCCTCCACCGAAGACATGGCGGCCTTCACTGTCTTTGCGGTTTACCCACCAGTTGAAGTTAAGTAATAGTTTTTGAAAAGCGCGCTCAAGGAAGAGGATGTCGCGCTGTCCTTTTTTATCTGAGATTTTATAAACGCGCCAGACAGCCCAGGCATGCACGGGCGGGTTGACGTCTGAAAAGTTCCACTCATAGGCAGGGAGTTGCCCGTTTGGGTGCATATACCATTCTCTTAGTAATAAGAGGAGTTGGTTTTTTGCGAATTCAGGATCGATCGCCGCGAAGGGGATCATGTGGAAGGCGCTGTCCCAAGCGGCGAACCAGGGGTATTCCCATTTGTCTGGCATGGAGAAGATATCTCTGGCGAAGAAGTGTTGCCAGTTACTGTTTCTTCCATGTTTTCTGGATTTAGGAGGGTTTGGTTGGTGGTCGTCTCCGTCTAGCCAGTCATCTATGACGTAATGGTAGAACTGCTTCGTCCAGAGGAGGCCAGCATAGCCCTCGCGGACGATACGCTTTTCTTCCTGGCTACAGTTCTTCGGTGTGATGGCATTATAGAACTCATCAGCTTCACTGATGCGTTGATCGAATGTGGCGTCACAGTGATCGAGCCCTGTGTGCGGAGCGCTCTGCGGGTGGAGACGGCAGCGGATGGTGACTGTTTTCCCAGCTGGGATTTTAAATGTATAATGCGCGGCTGCTTTCGTGCCTGTTTTCTCAGGATTTACGACAGAGCGCTTTTTGTCGATAATGTGCTTATGAAAGGCGTCTTTGACGTATTTTGATTTATTCGTGCCGCCTGAGAGATGGGCATGATCACTTTCATTCTCTGTGAAGAGCCATGTGGTCTTTGTTCTGCCGTGGGCTGCTGCATGGAAGTGGAACTCTCCTAACTTAGAGTGCCAGAGTTCGAGGTGATCGTTTACGAATTTTATCGTAGGCTTTGGCACGTATTCATCTCTCTTTCGGCCGACTTGCCAGGTGTTTCTGAACCAGACAGTGGGTAAGATGTGGAGAGGTGCTGTTTCTGGCCCATGATTCGTCACGGTGATGCGCCAGTAGATATCGTCAGGGCTGGCCTTGGCGACTTCTTGGACGACATCGAAGAAGCGGTTTTCTGCGAAGATTCCAGTGTCTTCTAATTCGTATTCGTCGTCTTCGCGTGTGCGCTTTGCATTTGTCTGAATTAAGTCATCGTATGGATACTCAGCATGCGGGTAGCGATAGAGAGCTTTTGTGTAGGAGTGTGTCGGTGTGCTATCTTTATAGTAATAACATTCTTTGACGTCTTCCCCGTGGTTGCCCTGTGGGCCAGTTAGTCCGTAGAGGCGTTCTTTTAAAATGGTATCATTCGTATTCCAGAGGGCGAGTGAAAAGCAGAGTCTGCACTGGCGATCTGCCCAGCCCTGAAGGCCATCTTCTCCCCAGCGGTATGCTTGGCGGCGGGCGTTATCATGGGTGAGGAAGTTCCAGCTGTCACCATTGCCAGAATAGTCCTCGCGGACGGTGCCCCATTGACGCTCACTCAGGTAAGGCCCCCAGCGCTTCCAGTTGAGCGTGCGGTCTTTGTCTTCTGCCAGTCTTTGCTTCTCGGAGTTCATCGTCTAATCTCTACGTAGCAGTCTTCGTGCTAATATCCAGTTGAGCTTACTGAAGAGGTGTTCGGCTGAAAGATGGCGCCTGCGAGCCAAGCGCTTAAGAGAGAGAAAGGGCTGAGCCAGAGTGAGTAAGTGCCAAGCGCGAGGATCAATGAAATGACTCCTGCTAGGAGAAGAAAGTTGAATAAAAAGCGTCTGATTCTTTTTTTCGGAGAGAACAAAAAGCCACCTGCGAGTGCCGCAAAGCTGACAAAATGCCACCAATATGGAGCTTGTGTGATGGTAAATGGATCACTGGCCCGAGGGCTCTGACTGATTCGGCTGAGGTCTGAAGCGAGCGCTGAAGTGTGCCATGAGACATGAGCCGTCTGACTCATTGATTCGAATGTATCTGCTGTAACAAGGGCCTCGGCAGGTGTGGGTGTGGGCCTCTTTTCAGAAGCGTCGGGCAGTTTGAGGCGACCGAATTCATCGATAGGGATTTTCCATCCTTCGGGGCCTATCTGGAGAAATGCACCAGGAATAAAGGTGAAGTCCTGAGGCGTGACGCCTGTTTCTAGAGCAAGAGTTAAGACAGATGTCGAAAAGATGAGTCGATCTTGCCAGGCGGCTATGAGGTGTGGTGCGGCTGAGTCAGCGTCTT
>CALFDI010000080.1 GCA_937952875.1 uncultured Verrucomicrobiales bacterium | reverse complement strand
TAATCATGGCCTAGGGTGGCATCTGTATCTCCGAGATTTCACAAAGAACGATACGCCATACGATGAGTTCGTCAGAGAGGTGCTGACGGCGACAGGTCATACCACACAGAATAAAGCGGTCGGCTACTACTTACGCGATCGTAATATGTTGTTAGATAATGTGAGTAACACAGCTCAAGTCTTTCTCGGTCAGCAGATCGGCTGTGCACAGTGCCACGATCATCCATTCGATGATGTGACACAGTTGGAATACTATGAATTTGCGAGTTTTATGAGTGGCCTAGTCTATAGGTCGAAACTAGGGCAAGGCAAGGTCCAGCAAACAGTCACCTCCCTTGTAAATGGAAAAGACCTCACCATGAGAGAAAAGAGGAAGAAGAGAAGAACGATGCGTCGAGATATCAGCACTCTCTTTCGCGATTTTAATCGAAATGAGATTCACTATTCTCCTTTACCAAGGCACCAGATCAAGCTCCCTCACGATTACCAATACAATGACGCTAAACCGGGTGATACTCCATCACCGGGAGTCTACTTCGGCCAGAAGGCTAGTGACTCAGACCGCGATGGATTCGCAAAATGGGTGACATCAAAGGAAAATCCTTATTTTACCAGAGTTATCGTAAATAGGCTCTGGAATGAAGTCTACGGCCAACCACTTTACCCAGACTTGGATGACTGGAGTCGACCTCCTAGCCCTGAGGTAGAAGCTGCGCTCAAGCGCTTAGAATTCGCGGCTCATTCCTCGGGCTTAAGAATTCGGGATATCATGCGAATTCTCTATCATAGCCGCCTTTTTCAAGCGGAATCCATGCCTTTAGCAGCAAAAGAGGGAAGCAATATCAGTGGTCCAGTCTTTCGCAGAATGAAGGCCGAACAGCTTCATGATTCACTCCTTACACTGAAGTATGGGAACATCGATGATCTCACGAATCCTGCTCTCGAGGAAAAGTGGAACTCTTACAGTCACTATGTCCAGGAATTGATAGAGGCGGAGCCTGAAGAGCTGATTGAGCGGGATGAACTCGTCGATATGAATAGTGATCGTCTCCGAGAATTGAACCGTGAAAGAGCACAGAATAGTCGAAAGGCGCGGCAACTCAGGACTGAAGGCGATAGAGAACAGGCGAGAGAATTTCAACAGCTCGCCACAGCGGCACGGAGAGAAGGTGAACAGCTTATGAAGGCTAGTCGTATGGCGCCAATGGTGAGCATGCGGAATACAAGAGATGGAGCCCGTTTACAGCTCCGAGCGTCTGAACGCCCTGCACCGTTTCGTCCGAATTCATTCGTCCGTCTCTTCGGTGGATCTGATCGGAAAATCCCTCAATCGTCCCACACACGTGCATCAATTCCTCAGCTGCTTTTTCTGCTAAATGGTGGGCAAGTGAATCAATTTATTCACGAGAAGCGCAGTTATTACGGGAAAAATAGTCAAATGCTGACTCGTGAGGAGAAGGTCGATTATGTCTTTTTGAGTCTCTACTCACGATTCCCTAGTTCGGAAGAAAAAGCATTGTGTCTCCCTATGCTTCAGGAGAAGCGCGGACTAGAAAAGCTCTCTCGGACTCTCATCTCATCGCAGACTTTCCTATTTATTCAGTAGATATGAACCGTAGATCATTTATTCAGCATGCTGCCACTAGCTGCCTCGGCGTGACTGCGCTACCGACGCTCAGTGCACGTCAACTTACTCGGGTCTCACCTGAGGCAAAGGCGAAGTCTGTGATTTCGATCTTTTTCTCCGGTGGTCTGACACACTTAGATACCTTTGACCCGAAGCCTGATGCCGGCGCTGAGATCATCGGCACAGGTGCTGCTATCGGGACGAATGTGGCAGGTATTCAGATCGGTAAGCACTTCCCACTTCTAGCGCAGCAGATGGATAAGATCGCTTTGATTAGAAATATGAATTCGACTCAAGGCGCGCACGAGCAGGGGCGCTACTTCATGCGGACCGGCTACAGTATGCGCTCGAATATGCAGCACCCTACCGTCGGTAGCTGGTCCTCGCGTCTCGGGAGAACAGTTCAGAAGTCTCTGCCTGATTACGTCACGATTTCTGCTCCGAATGAGCATCCTGGCCAAGGGTTTTTAGGGCCAGAGCATGCAGCTCTTCCAGTGAGTGATCCAAGTCAGGGCTTGAAACACTCTCGCCGACTCCGAGGAATGAGTGAGAAAGCATTTCTCCAGCAGTTAGCACTGAGAGAAAAGTTAGACACCACTTTGGCGAAGAAATACTCTTCTAACAGATCCGTTCAAGCCTACGAAAGTATGCTGCAAGAAGCGGTGCATTTAATGAACAGTGAAGACCTGAGCGCCTTTAATATAAAAGAAGAAAGTCAGGCGACTCATAAGCTCTACGGTCCAGCATCATTCTCAAAAGGTGCACTTCTCGCTCGTCGTCTCGTTCAGCATGGCGTCCAGTATGTTGATCTCGATTTCGGAGGGCTTGATTGGCACGATGACTTATTCGACCAGGCAGATATGACTCTTCCGGTGATCGATCAAGCCCTCGCGGCACTTTTGCACGATCTACAAACCACTGGTCTGTTAGAAAGCACACTCGTTACCATATCGACAGAATTCGGTCGCACACCAGTGATCAATCAGAACAGTGGAAGAGACCATTTTCCTCAAGCCTTCAGCACCTTTATGGCTGGTGCTGGGATCAAAGGTGGATTCGTTCATGGGAAAACCAATCAAACTGGCTCTGAGGTCATCGGCACCACCACATCTGCGGGTGATTTTAATGCCACGATCGGACATCTTCTAGGTCTCCCGTGGAATAAGGAGATCACTGCACCAAATAGGCGTCCCTTTAAGTTAGCAGGGAAGTCTGGCCGCCCCATTCAAGACATTCTCGCTTGAGCACTTAGGCTGGACAGGTCACGAGGGAGCCAGTAGCTCACTCCTATGTTGAGCGAGGAATACATCTGGGAAAAGATCGGGAAAGATGGATTCACCCGCATCGCAGCTGAGTTCTATGATCGTATGAAAGAGGACGATCTCATCGGACCAATGTATCCTCAGGATGATTGGGAAGGGGCCGAAGAACGTTTTCGCGACTTTCTTCACTTTCGCTTCGGTGCAGATCAACGTTACCTCGAGACACGTGGTCACCCGCGTCTACGAGGGAGACATATGCCTTTTAAAATAGGGATACCTGAGCGTGTCCGCTGGCTAGAGATTATGCACCAGTCCATGAAAGCAGCGAAGATCCCAGATGATTGTGCAGAGACACTCTCAGCATTCTTCGCCCAGGTGGCAGATTTCATGCGCAATCAACCTGAGTAGATCTCTCACGAATACATTTTTTTCATTTTTAATGAAAATATTCCTTTATGGGCGGCAGTATAGTAGAATGAAGTTTCTTTCTCTTTCATTATGCAACGCCATCTCAGTTCCAACGCCCTAGCACTAGTCTTCCTTCTCATCTGCAGCCTTGTCTCAAGTGCAGCTCCACGTCTTGAAAGCAAATATGAAGACGGAGTAAAACATGGAAACATCTCCATCATCTTTGAGTCTCCAATGGTTCAGGTAGATGAACTGGGGAAAAAGACGAAAGCAAAATGGCTAAAAATTTCTCCCAAGTGGAAAGGGGAAATCGAATGGGTGACACCGAATACAGCGAGATTCCATCCGCAGAGCGCGCCGCAGCTGGGAACGAAATATACCTTCAGCATCAAGAAAAAACTCAAAAGTCTAGATGACTTGTCAGTGAAGAAGGGGAACTTCGGAGTGCTAGAAACAGATGAATTTCGGTATGATCGATCACAAATCATCGACCGATATAGGGCAGACTGGTCGCCGCGTGAGCCGCGTGTCTTAGTTCGCTTCAATGACCATGTGAAAGTCTCCGAGATTAGACCTTTCTTCGTCTTCACTAATGACGAGGGAGCAAGAGTCGCTGCGAAAACTCAGCATGCAGGTTATCTCGATGCTGGGAAACCTTACATACGTCAGCTGTTCAGAGAGGCTTATCAGAGCCTCATCGAGGATAAAGAATATGTCCGTTCCGAGTTTCCCGATGATTACAAAATTCCCGGATCAGTGATAGTCGAACCCGTCTCAGCTCTCTCTGAAGGCAAGAAATGGAGACTCGAAGTTATGGCCGGTCTCCCAGCGGCTACTGGAAAGGTGGAGTTGAAAACGGCGCAAGAGGTCAGAATAGGAACGATCTCTCCTTTTAAAGTCAAAGACGTAAAAGCACAGACCAGGGCAGATCATCCGAGACGCATTCAGATCAGTTTCAATGTTAAAGTAGCTGACCAAGATCTCGAACCATTCATTTCTGTGACTCCTCGCCCCGAGGGATTTTCTCTAACAAGTGAAGGACACCATGTTTACGTCGCTGGGGATTTCTCCACTCAAGATAAATGGAACGTGCGCGTGTCTACTGCATTGGCGAGCTATGATGGGAGGCTGACGAAGCGCGTTCATACAAAAACGATCGAATTTAAGCATTTAGATATCGGCTTGGCACTGCCGAGCTATGATCAGAATCAGCTGGCTTACGGGGAACAAGTCTACCGGATTGATACCCTTAATGTCTCGAAGGCTCACTTACGCGTGAAGCGTCTAGATGGAGATCTTCTCATCCGCGCGCAGCAGGGATATCGATTTTACTCTGGTCGAGGAGTCGAAAAGAAACGCCTGAAGACCTTAGGGCCGTTACCGTTTAGCCTCGTCGGAGGTGAGACTGTGATCGATGAAGTGTTAGAGCTGACGAATCCAGTTAATACTACGCAGAGGCTCAGTCTTGATTGGGAAAAGGTGCACTCTGGAGAAGCATCAGCCGTTGTTCTGGGGCACGATGCCATACAGAGAGATGCTCAAGCGGCCCCTCAGAAAGGTGCGTATTTCCTAGAGGTTCACGGCGAGCCGTCAGCGGAATTACCGAAAAAACAAGCGAAGAGCAAAGTCGTCCAAGCGCTTGTTCAGATCACGGATATCGGACTCGGGTGGAAGCTCAATGGGAAACAGGCACATGTCTTTGCATTCTCTTGTCGCACTGGCTTGCCGTTAGAAAATGTCCAACTTCAGTCCTACGGCGAAGATGCCGTTCCGCTTACGAAGGCCAAGACAGGTGCCACTGGATTAGCCCAGATCTCCATGGAAAAAGAGGCACGCCACCTCCTGGCAACCTTAGAAGATGACCGTGTCGTGATCACCTTTGATCGATCGCTTCCGACAGTTTCTATGTGGAATTTCCCACTAAACTACGAGAATATCGAAGGTCCAGAGAAGAATCGATCAGCGTATCTTTTTACTGACCGTTCTGTCTATCGCCCAGGAGAGACGGCCTACCTGAAGGGAGTCGTGAGACGTATGGACGGTGCTGATCTAATCGCTGATCCGACAAAGAAGGCGCGCCTCGTCATCACGAACCCACGGGGAGTTGAGATATCAAATGAAGAGGTCTCATTCACGAAAAACGGAGGATTTGATACATCACTCGAACTCCCTGCCGAGACTGTTGGCACCTATACGTTTGCGCTCGAATATCCTGATGAGTTAGAGGCTGCACAAGATATAGAGAACTGGAGAGAAAAGAGGCGTATGACTGAGCAAGCTAGTTTTTCTCATCAAATCACCGTCGCAGAGTTTCGTCGTAATGCCTTCGAGATTAATATGCATAGCGCTGTTCCTGAAGTCGGAGCTTCTGCTGTCGAAGCCAGCCTCTCAGCAAACTATTTCCAAGGTAATCCCGTGGTAGCTGGAAAGGTCGCGTTCAATGCGACTTTCGCCGGGCAGAATTTTTATCCGAAACAGTATCAAGACTATCTCTTCGGAGATCATCGAACACAAGATTGGTCCTACTGGTCTTATTACTACGGATATGGTTATAATAGAAACCGTAGCACAAACTACGAGACCTCGGAGGTCATCACAGGCGATGACGGAGATGCTAAAACACAGTTCTCAGTGCCTGAGACAGAATTTCCACTTCCTCAGAGAGTTTCACTGCTTTCAGTTGTAACGGACAAGAACCAGCAAACTCTAAGGGCTGAGCAGTCACTCGTCGTTCATCCATCTTCGGTCTATATCGGAGTAGAACGTATCGATCGTCTGATACGCGTCGGTGATTCTGTGCCTTTGAAATTTGTTGCCCTGTCACCAGATGAGGAAAAGCTCGGAGACATAACAGTGAAAGCTATCCTTACTCGCGAGGTGAATGAGCAAATCGCTGTGCTGGGTGAAAATGGCAAGAGTTCTGTCAGAAATGAGACACGTGAAGAACAGATCTCGAACCAAGACATTTCCTTCACAGAAGGCAAAGCAAAGCTGGCATTTGTGCCAGAACATCCAGGGAAGCATACCCTAACCTTGAGCGGTTTGGATGAAAATGGCAGACCTTTTAAAACTGCAAAAACTTATTACGTCTACGGAAGCGATGAATATCCGTGGTCCTATGATGATAGTATTCAGATAAAGATTATTTCTGAAAAAGTGCGTTATCAGCCTGGAGAGACAGCGCGCTTACTTGTGCTCTCTCCTATCGAAGGAAAGGCACTCGTAACGATC
>CALFDI010000079.1 GCA_937952875.1 uncultured Verrucomicrobiales bacterium | reverse complement strand
CGTCGATGTCAGTGCCATCCTTAGATTTTGCCTTATAAAGAGTATTATAAAGAGAATCTCGCTGAGATTGATCGGTCAGACTCGCTAAACTACCGATCAAGAGCTTAACCTCTTTACTATTAACATCGATGTTAGAATTAATCGAGTTTCCAGCCTGCGTGGTGAGATTATTGATCTTATTAGTTTTCTTATTATCGCTGAGTTTACTTATAATAAATAGCGCTATAATGACGATGAGTCCGCCCAGAGCGGCGACGATCGCGATCTTAGCACCTGCACTGAGGCCTTTCTTCTTCCCCATCGTCGGTGATGTGAAGTTATTATTCGCTTCGGCAGCAGCGAGCATTTCAGCGACTCGTGATTGTGGCGCTGTTTGAGTCGATACCGGGGCAGATGCTTGGTTTGCAGCGACGGGAGCTGTGCCAGGAGTAACGCCGACGGGGCTAGAAATAGCGGGTTTGGTCGGTTGGCTTGAGGTAATGGCAGACGCCGCTTGCTGAGCGGTTGTGTGAACACTAGGGTGCTTACCTTTTGGCGGTGCGAGCGCTTGAGGAGATGTGGTGCTCGTTGGACGTGCGGTTACACGTGTAGAGGCGGTGGTAGATTTGGAGGTGCCATCAGCAAAGGCTAGCTTTGGCGTGACAGCAGCCGCCATCGGTGCCCCTGCAGCTGCAGTTGTATCAGCCCATGCCTGATTATTTGTTAAGAATGACTCAAGAGATGTGCGGGCATTTTCTGGGCGGTGCTCCAGATCGCGATTGATATGCCACATGATCCAGTCATTGAGCCAGTCAGGGACGTCTGGGCGATGCTCTTTGACTGGTTTTACCTCATGATTGAGGTGCGCTTCCATGACCTCAGCTGCTGTTTCTCCATCGAATGGGTAATGACCAGTCAGACAGAAGTAATAGACGCAGCCCATAGCATACATGTCTGTGCGCTGGTCTAGCTCAGTCCGCTCGAACTGTTCAGGAGCCATGAAGAAAATGGAGCCGAAGACAGAATCACCGTGATCAATTGTCTGGAGCGATGGCTTTGGAGAAAATTTCGCCAAGCCGAAGTCCACGATTTTCACTTGGAAGCGTCCACTCGGAAGCCATGTGACCATCACGTTAGACGGTTTGAGGTCTCGGTGGACCAGTTTGAGATCTTGCGCAGCGATGAGTGCTTCCTGACTCTGAAGGGCAACTTCTTTGAAGTCATCAATAGTCAGAACGCTCCGCTCGACCATTTCTTCAATCGTCCGCCCGTCTAGAAGCTCCATGACAACGTAAGGGCCGTCATCATCCACACCAGAATCATAAACAGTAACGATGTGAGGGTGTTGAATGGAGGAGAGGGACGTTGCTTCTTTCAAGAGATGCTCTGTCGCATCGTCTTCTGATTCGAATCCACCCTCTGGCAAGACGCGCTTAATGGCGACATCGCGGTTAAGTTGCATGTCATAGGCACGGTAAACCGCTCCAACTCCACCTTGTCCGATTTTTCCTTTAATCTCGTAGCGATCTGAACTCATAAATGACTTATGTATAACTTTGGGGAAAGACGGGGTGGGCGCAATGCGGAAATCACCCACAATGGTTAATTTTACTAAAAAGTTTGTTATTTAGGTCATTTTTTCAAAGAAAAACATCTCTTTCGGTGTGTTTGGGAGTTGCAACTCGTCATTTGGAATGCAGAAATGCTAGTCAGGGAAATACATGACAGCTGATCTTATAGAGGAGTATTTGTCTGCTGAAGGGTGGAAATGGCAGTTCGATACATCTGTGATTCTTCAAGGAAAGCGCGTAATGCGTGGACGATCTGTCCTGATGAATGATCCTGAGCGACTCGATGACGATACTTTGATGTTGTCTGCTCAAGTTTCTGGAAATGATGGAGTTATCTTCGAGGTGGAAGTCGTTTTATGGGAAGGCGAAGGGGGGATCCAAGCAGAAGGAAGCTGTAGCTGTGATTTTGCAAATCAATGCCAACATGCTGCTGCAGTCTTACATCAGTGTGCGAAAGCTCATGCTAAAGAGCTGATTGTTGGGCTTTTTTCTGAGAATTCGGTGCGAGATTCTTCGAGCATTCAGCAGTGGACAGAGTCTCTAAAGAAAATCGCTGTAGAGCCGAATTCAACGTCAGAGCGTTCTGCGGAGGTTCTTTATATTCTCAAGGAGAAGTCAGGTTCGGTTCTCTTACAGGTGCGTTCAGTCGATCTCACAAAAGCTGGACTCAGGCGTGGTGAATTGAAGACACCGCAGATGTCTCAGTCGGGCTTTTCTCAGGCGTTTCAAAAGTCTGATCGAATCATTTGCCGGAGCTTACTTGGATATGAAAAGAGCGGAGTGGCTGATTGGGATCTTTCAGGCGAAGGCATGAGTGAGCTATTTAACGAGATTCTCAAAACGGGTCGGTGCTATTGGCTAGATCCCTCTAGCCAAGCTCTCCAAGTAGGACATGTGCGACGTGCAAAGTGCGATTGGCTGCGTGGAGCTGATGAGGCACGGCCTGTTCTTTCCGCATCTCCACCAATTTCGCAGTTACTGATGACTGAGCCTTTTTGGTATATTGATGCGGCTTCTGGCGAGGCTGGGGTATTAGAATGCGATGCTGGATATGAACTTGCACGAGAATGGCTGAATGGCCCGGTTGTCTCAGTTGACGATCATGAGGAAATTAATCTGCAGTTAGCTGAGAATTCGTCGCTATCTCAGTTAGAGGCACCTGTTCAGGATCAGGGTGCTGAAGTGACGCCTGAGCTGCAGTTTGAAATGGTGATAGCTCTGAGGGAACTCAAGTCTAAGGGCTTGAAGCAATATCTTCAGAGTGAAGAAGAGATTTTAGCTGCATGTGTCTATGTGAATTACGGAAAATATCGATTTTCTCTCACGGGGGCAAGGCAGGCTGGGGTCGAACGAGTGCAGACATCTCGCGGTGTAGAAACAGTGACGCGGGATCTGCAAGAAGAGGGGCGAGCACTTCAACTCCTGCAAAATCTAGGTCTCATAAGCCCAGTGATTGAGGCAGCCGGTATGGGCGAGAGTTTAGGGCTGCTTTCAGAAGAAGAGCGCTCTTTATGGATCTGTGGGATCAAAGACTTTACCCAAGAACAATACTGGACGTCATTCATGTCTCGCCGTGCAGAGAAGATGCGAGCTGACGGCTGGAGCGTCACATTCGATGGTGATGAGCCTCAGCCGATAGATGTCTCGGCCTCAGCACTCACGATACAGATGGAAGAGGCGGGTTCAGCTTGGTTTGCTCTATCAGCTGGATTTATAGTAGATCAGAAGCAATATGAGCTACAGCCTATTCTGGCTGACCTGTTAGAAATGGGTGCTCTTGAGAAGGAGAGTGAACTGCTGGATGAGGACACGTTTTTTTATTATCCGAAAGGAAGTAAAGACGTCCTTTGTCTTCCTTCAGCTCGGATGAAAGTGATTCTAGGAATGCTTCGCGGGCTCCTTATGGAATTTAGTGGGACTAAGACTGCTGAAGTCCCTGTGACAGAGGCTGCATTACTCGTTGCTGAGAATGATGAGATCGAAGCACCTGAGGAATTAAGAAAGCTCGGGAAAAGGCTGAAGAATCCTCGCCTTGAAGATCCTTCTCCTAAGCCGGGTGGATTGCAGGCGACTCTTAGATCATATCAAGAAGAAGGCTTTCAATGGATGCAGATGCTAGCCCGCTACGAATTACATGGTATTCTAGCGGATGACATGGGCCTGGGGAAAACTCTGCAAACGCTCGCTCACATCTTGGCGGAAAAGGAGAGTGGGAGAAGTAAGGGGCTACCTTCTTTAATTCTAGCTCCTACGAGTGTCGTAAATAACTGGAAGGCAGAGTCGAAGAAGTGGACGCCAGTTCTGAGTGTTCTCATATTGCAGGGGAGTCAGAGGAAGAAGCTCTTTGCGCAAATGGCGACGCACGATATCGTCGTCACATCGTATGCTCTTCTAGCGCGTGATATTGATCAGTTAAAAGAGCAGCGCTTTCATATCGCGGCTCTTGATGAGGCTCAGCACATTAAGACGCCTGGGACTCAGGTCGCGCAGGCTGCACGTGAGTTACAGGCACGCCATAGACTGTGTCTCTCTGGCACGCCGATAGAGAATCATTTAGGTGAGTTGTGGAGTTTGATGGCATTTCTCATGCCTGGCCTGTTAGGGAAGCATGATGACTTCACGGCAAAGGTGCGAACTCCGATAGAGAAGCACCAGGATGAGGATGCTCGCCAGAGATTGGTGCGCCAAGTGGGACCTCTTATCCTGCGCCGAACGAAAGACGAAGTCGCAAAGGATCTTCCGCCAAAGACAGAGATCATTCATACGATCGAACTTAATGATCAGCAGAAGGATCTCTATGAAACGGTGCGAGTTCTCATGGATAAACGCGTGAGAGATGCGGTGGCCGCAGCTGGGATGGAAAGCTCGAACATCGTCTTTTTAGACGCTCTGATGAAGTTGCGTCAGATCTGCTGTCATCCGCAGATTCTCGATAAGAAAGAAGCGCAACTCATCACTGAGTCGGCCAAGCTCACCTACTTGGCTGATCAGCTGGATACCTTGATTTCAGAAAACAGAAAGGTGCTCATATTTTCTCAATTCACTAGCATGCTCGACCTCATCGAGGCGCATGTTAAGCAGCGAGGATTTTCTTATTTAAAGCTGACGGGTGCGAGTCAAAATCGCCAAGATATGGTGGATATCTTCCAAGAAGGAGAGACTGATATCTTCATGATTTCTCTCAAGGCTGGAGGCACAGGGTTGACTCTCACCGCTGCAGATAATGTGATCCATTATGACCCGTGGTGGAATCCTGCTGCAGAAAATCAAGCAACCGATCGAGCCTATAGAATCGGACAAGATAAACCTGTCTTCGTGCATAAGCTCATCTGTAAAGACACAGTCGAGCAAAGAATCCAAGAGTTGCAGGCCAGTAAGTCGGAACTTGCTGATGCTCTCCTAGACGGATCGACTCATTCGTTTACCCTCACAGAGGATACGCTGGCTAGCTTGCTGTCTCCGATGTTGGGAGATGGTGACTCGTTTACTGAAGCGTAATTTTTAAAACATGGGCGAAGTCCTGAGCGAGGCCTTCAGGGAGAGTCACGCTTAAGCCATCTTCTGTGCGAGAATATGTCAGTGAGCTGTCATCTCCTACCATCGTGATAGTAGATATTTTTCCGAGTTCGGTCTGTTTGCTAGATAGACTCTTGATTGTGATTTTTCCATCTTTTGGTGTATCCAGCAGGAAGGTGTAGAGCGTTTTGCCTTTTGTTGTAAATCGGATATCTTCTGCCTTCCAGGGGCTGAGAGGTTCTGTGTCAAAGCCCGTTTTAATCTGAGTGGGCCCTTCACCGTAGATGATCCACGGGCGAGTGCCGTAAATGGCTTCTCCGTTTTTCGTTATCCAGGCGCCGACTTTCTTTAATTCATCTTTGTAGACCTGAGGGATGCTTCCGTCTGCTTTTTGACCGACGTTGAGGAGCATGTTTCCGTTTTTGCTGACGATATCGATGAGGTTATCGATGATCTGACCTGCGTTCATTCGGAGGCCATCTCCAGCGACTGCGGGATGAGCATTGCGATCAGACTTTTCCCCATCGACGACGGCGGCTTTCTTGATACTACCGAGATAGAACCATCCTGGGTTGATCGTTGTGTCTGTCTGCCATGGCTCTGGGAGAAGTTTGTCCGCTTGGCCTTTTTCGATGTCTTTCGTGGCTCCTCCTTTTGGGAATCCTCGTTTCAGATTTAGCACTCCATTATTTTTGCCTCCTGTTTTTGCGTGAGAGGTATTGAGGAAATGTGCACCGACTTTCATGCCATACTCGCCATAGGGAAGTGGTCCGTCAAAGTAGAGGAGGTCAGGTGTATAGCTATCGATGAGGTCGATGTGACGCTTGAGAAAGTCTTTGCCAAATTCAGGCAGGATTTTCCGTCTATCAGGTCTACGTTTAAAGTAAAAATCCGTGTAGCGCGGATCTTGAGTATCGTAGGCTATGCCCTTGAGTGGTCCCTTCGTATCAGCATTTCCTTGGAAAAAGACATGCTCGTGTCCCGCATTGAAGTGAGAGGATACTCCGAAGAAGAGATCATGCTTTCGGCACGCCTTTTCCCACTCGCCGATGAGGTCACGTTTCGGTCCCATATCGACTGCGTTCCAGCGATGGTGCTTAGAATCCCAGTTATCAAAGTTATCGTGATGGACGGCCATCGGGACGACATACTTTGCTCCGATTGACTTGAAGAACACAGCGAGTTGATCCGCATCAAACTTCTCTGCCTTCCACATAGGGATGAAGTCCTTATAGCCGAATACACTAGGGTGGCCGTATGTCTCGACGTGATGACGGTAGACATCTGGCGTATCTGGAGTCCAGCCAGTGCCTTTCACCACATCAGGCTTCTCCTGCCAATACATATGGCGCGCATAGTGTCCATTATAGCCCGGGACACTATTGACTCCGTAGTGGAGGAAGATGCCAAACTTCGCATCGCGGAACCATTCAGGACACTCGTATGACTTCATAGAATCCCAATTCGGTTGAAAAGGTGGAGTCTCTTCTGCCTGCGCGAGTGGAAGGGTTAGGGCGATACCGAGGAGTGGGATATGCTGCTTCATGGCCCTAATCTAGAGAGTAAGATTGTTCTCATCCACGTTGTTTTTCATTTTTTGCGGCATTTAAAGAAAAGATCACTGATGGAGTCAGCGTATAAGAACTACATGATCTTCAAGTCTTCCTTCTCCCTTCTTCTGGTAGCGGGTATATTTATTCAGCCTGCAGTGGCCATGGATCTCTTCGTGAGTTCTAGTGGTAAGGATGATGCTGCAGGTAAGCGGGATAGTCCTCTTTCCTTGAGAGGGGCGATCTCAAAAGTCTCCGAAGTTCTCAAGAAATCCGGCCTGCCTAAGAGCGGTGTCACCGTGACACTTGCGGGAGGGCGCTATGAATTTCAGGAAAAATTCGTCCTCGGCTCAGAATTCAAAGGAACTCAAAAAAGTCCGATTATCTTTCGGGCAGCTGATGGTGAAAGTGTGATCTTTGACGGGTCTATGTCGATTGATCCAGAGACGTTTTTGCCAGTCACAGATCCTGCCGAGCGCGCTAGACTTGCAGAGAGCGCTGTTGATCATATTAAAGTCGCGCAGCTGAGTGATTCGCGCTTCATCAGTCCATTAAAGAGTCGTCTCATCCTGAGCCTGAGCGTGAATGGTGAGCTGCGTTTACCTTCCGTCTACCCGAACAGCGGCTACGCTAAGCTCCAGAGTGAAACGATCGAGCCCGAAGCCTCGCCACCAGCTGTCCCAGTAGGAAAGCAAGCATACCAAGTCCGCGCGGGGCATCCTCCTTATCAGGAAAAAGGTCGACCATACGGATGGAAAGGATCACTCAAACATCCGAGAGGCGCGCGAGTGGGATTCGATCAAGACAATGAGCCCATGGCGGGCACGTGGAAGCAATGGCAGGCGGAACTCAAACGCAATAATACCCGGAATGTATTAACGGGATTCACTGACGCGAACTGGTTGCTCAGTTCTCAGCCAATTCATTCTGCTAGCGATGAGACACAGAGCATTCGCCTGACTAAAGTGCTAAGCTACGGCTGGGCGTGGCGTGGGAATGATAAGCCATTTCGAGTCTTTGGCATGCTTTGCGAGCTTGATCAGCCGGGAGAGTGGCATTTCGATCCACTGACGAATAAGCTCTACGTATATCCTGTCATCGTCGATGGCGAGATCGCGCCGGTCCGTCTCCCCGTTGCGTCGGATTTCATTCAGCTAAGAGATACATCTCACGTTTCATTGATAGGGCTTTCTGTGAAAAATATCGGCGGTGGAGTGGCTTACGAGATACGAGGTGGTCAGTATAACTTAGTAGCCTCAGCACGGATCAGCGATAGTCTAGCTACAGGTGTTTCCGTAAGTGGTGAAAATAATTCCGTAAAAGGCTGCGATCTCATTGATCTCGATCGACACGTCAGCCTCAGTGGAGGGAAGGTGACGACGTCTCAGTTCAAGCCGGGGAATAATGAAATCTCAAATTGTCACATCTACCAGAAAAGTGTGAAGCATCAGAAAGTCAACGTGACGGTCCGTGGAGTGGGTAATCGATTTATCGGCAATCTCATTCACAACTCTCTCGGCCAAGCCGTCGTGATCAATGGAAATGATCACCTACTAGCGAGGAATGAAATGTTCAACGTAGGCTACGATGAAGGTGACGGGGGAGCCATGTATTCAGGAGGTGATCTCACAGGATATGGCATCACCTATAAACATAACTTTTTCCATCACCTGATGCACGTGCCTGGAAAAGTCGCTCGATCTGGAATCCATCTGGATGATCGCCAAGCAGGCTCTCTGTGCATCGGAAATGTCTTCTATAAATCTGCTGAAAAAGGGATCCACTTGAATGGTGGGGCAGGCCATTTCCTCAAAGATAACATCTTCTTAGAAGGGGCTATGGGCATTTTTAATACATCGGGTGGTAGTGAAACTCTCCATAAGCTGCAAAATGAAATTCTAGCGGATCCGAATCACGACCATGTGCGCACAAAGGAAAATTACGTCGGCCGTGCCGAGCGCAAAGTAGGGAAAGAAGGCTGGAATAAGGAGCCATGGATAAGTCGTCATCCTCTCTTTGCTCAAGTCATGAATGATGCAGGGAGATATGGTCGCATGTGGCCGATTCGTTGCACAGCTAAGAATAACTATTACTATAATAATACTCGCTACAATAAGACGACGTGGAACCGCATGCCGGAAGAGGCTAGGAGAAAGTTGAATCTCGAAAAAGATAAGCCCATTTCACCAGCAGACTTTGTAAACTATGACATCCTGGATCTCAGGTTTAAAGGCGAAGGGTTTCCAGATATTCCATTCGAGTCCATTGGGCTCACTCTTGATGAATTCCGCGCCGAGATGCCAGTGAAAGATCATTACAGAAAAGTCGTGAAAGACTTTTTTAAAGATGAATCAAGCATGCCTGGCACGCATCGTAAGATCGATACGGCCCAGATCGTAGAAGAAAAGACTCAGCGCCTCCCTCAAAGCCCACAAGCTAAGAACTAGAGACTCTTGCCCGGAAGTTCCCGGAATATCAACGTGTTGCTTTTTATGCAAAAAAAGAGAAACTCTTCACGTGAAGACTGTTAGCAGGGTGTTTTTAGCTCTATTCGTCGTAATGATGTCGAATTGTGCTTCTCGGGTCGATCCAGAGCCTATGCCAGCCTGGGAGCTGGAGCTTCGCTCAGATATCGTTCGAGAGGGAGCTGGGAACTGGATTGTCATCGCAGATGCAGCCTTT
>CALFDI010000078.1 GCA_937952875.1 uncultured Verrucomicrobiales bacterium | reverse complement strand
TCAGTTCTTCGGAAATAATGGCTTCACAGAGATCTACTTCTTTCTGGCGTTGCTGGTGGCTATCACGCGCGAGACGAGAGAGCATATCTATAGCGTAAACGTAGGCTTCATCAATCTGGGCCACGTCTGGATCGATATCCCTAGGAACCGCAATATCGATAAAAAAGATCGGGCGAAACTTCCTCTTGCGTCGCACGCCTTCTACATGCTCGGGCCTGACAACCGCATGTGGAGCTCCAGTGGAGGAAATGACCACATCGACCTCTGAGAGCGCACGATCCCACTGATCGAAGGTGACAGCCTCACCGTCGAGTTCTTTCGCTAGCTCGACGGCTTTATCGTATGAGCGATTCGTCACGATGATGCTCTGAGCACCACGCGACATCAGGCTTTGTGCCGTTGTGCGACTCATCTCACCCGCTCCTATCACCATGACACGACTGTTTTTTAATGAGCCAAAGATTTTCTCAGCCATATCGACCGCGACACTTCCGACAGAGATATTCCCCTTCTGAATGCCCGTGTTCGTGCGCACGCGCTTTGCCACGCTGAAGGACTTTTGAAATAATTTGTTTAAAACGCCTGCCGTGGCGCCCGATGCGTGCGCTGCTTGGTAGGCCTTCTTCACCTGACCCGCTATCTCCGTCTCGCCTAGGACCATGGAGTCTAGCCCAGACATCACCCGGAAGAGGTGCCGCGCAGCCTCGACCTGTTCGACCTCGTAGAACAGATCAGAATCGTCCGTATTCAGCCCAAAGTTCTCTTTCAGATAGGAACGCAGCCTTTCTCCCACAGAGACGGCATCGCCCACTGCGTAAAATTCCGTGCGATTGCATGTCGATAAAACGACTCCCTCACTGAGTCCATCTAACTGTGAAAGCGACTTCCCAGCCTCTCCTAGCTTAGATTCGGACACAGCAAACCTCTCACGCACCTCGACTGGCGCGCTCTTATGGTTAAGTCCAAGACAAACAACTTCCATACCTACAATCTAGAGAACAGCGAATACCCCGAGCGACAGAATGAATAATACGAGCGATCCCAGCCCCATCGTATTCGGCGGTAACCCTCTCCAATAATACGCCACAATCAGCACCCCATAAAGAGCCCACGTCGCAGATGCCACGACGAGATGTGCCACCCCGTCGCCAGAATCCATCATCATTCCAGCGAAAATTCCCACCGTCAGAACGACCCAACCTATCAGAGCGAGTCGCGCGACACTGGTGTGCAGATTCGAGATCGATGGCAGCGTCGCCATGAGGTGATCAGATAATCCAGACTTCAGCTTTTTATCGAGAATCAATGCCATCACGGCAGCTACCGCAGAAAGAGCCAGCGCACCGTAGGCCATGACTGATACTGCCATGTGGAACTCACCCCAGTAGTCCGTCGCAGCTACAGTCACCACATTTTTCTCCATAACTCCTGGAATCAGAGCCACGAGCTGAGCGAGAAAGATGAGAGGCGTTGAAAAAAGGCCGAGCAGAGACAAGCGGAACGCCGCCCCTGTGATCAGATAAAAGAGCGTCGCCGACCAACTGAGAAATAGCAGTATCTCACCCGCATCGCCTAGCGGACACTGCCCCCGCATCTGCCCACGTTCACCGAGCGCCCAGCACTGCGCCGCAAAGCCGAGCCCCATAAAGACCAGCGTCCATCGGCTGCGCTGACCATGCCGCACTGACTGCGCACCCACAACACCTGCGAGCGCGACAAAAAGGCAAGCGAGAGCCAACATCGTGCGGTCCATGCCAGATGAATGACCTCGGATCCTCCAATCCGCAAGTCTGGATGCTCGAACGCATCAGGATAATTGAGGCATTTTTTGAACGATAGGAACATTAGTTTTGCTTCGGGAGCCGACGGACCAAACGTTTTTACACAGACAGCGAGACAATCATTTTCACAGAAATGGTTAATCTTGAAAGGATCAGAGAACCTAAGAACCAAACACCTTATGAGAAGATTTCGGTGTCTTCTATTGTGAGGCAACATGCTGATTAGAAACAAAAAACTATTTTGAATGGATTAACTACTTAGTCGTCTTATAATCCCACTATCATGAAACTTCTCATTCCTTCTCTTCTTGCAGCGCTCACTTTTACCTCATGCCAGACAGTCAATCCTTACACAGGTGAGACTCAGACATCTAAGGCGACTCAAGGCGCTGTGATCGGTAGTTTACTAGGTGGCGTGGTCGGGGCTCTCTCTGGCGATGGCAGCACAGATCGTCGTCAGAAAGCTCTGCTCGGCGCAGGTATCGGAGCACTCGGTGGTGCGGGGCTCGGGGCCTATATGGATAAGCAAGAGGCTGAACTCCGTAGAGAACTCCAAGGCACTGGCGTAGGAATCAGCCGCCAAGGAGATCGTATCGACCTGATCATGCCTGGCGACATTACATTCGCGACAAATAGCTCAACTGTGAGTGGATCATTCTATCCTACGCTTAATTCGGTCTCAAAAGTGCTCTCGAAATATAAGTCTACCTTAATAGACATCACAGGCCATACAGATAGCACTGGCAGCGCTACATATAATTACCAATTATCAGAAAAACGTGCTGCAAGTGTCGCAGGATTCCTCCAGAGCCGCCGCGTCAATCCAGCACGCTTCAGAATCTCTGGAAATGGTCCTGCTCAACCAATCGCAAGCAACAACACAGCTGCTGGCCGTGCAAAAAATCGCCGCGTGACGATTAACTTAAGTCCTCTGACTAATCGATAAGCGCAGCCGCCGCTTTATAAAAAGATTGCCAAAATCTCATTGGCATGAGGCATGAATTCTGCTGACATATATGCAATCGCACAAAAAAACGCACCATGAACAGATATACAATCGCATCTCTCATCACACTTTTCACAAGCTATGCCCTCCACGCTGAGCCTCTAGCCGTCGAAGATACAAAAGGACGTAACTTATCCATCGAAGTCCAAAAGCTCAAAGATGATCAAGTCACGTTCTCTGTCGTAGGAAAGCCTAAGAAGTATACTCTTCCACTCACAAAATTCTCTGATTCATCGCAAAAATCTATAAAAGAATTTGCGAAAACCATGCCGGCGCCTTTGCCTGATTATCAGTTTGGCAATGTCACCGTCAGTAAAAGGACGAAGGATAAAGGCAGAGGCTCTTACATGAAGGAGCAAGAAATCTTAGGCTCTATAGAGATCAAAAATCGATCAAATACGGAAAGCTACGAAGAGTGTGAAACAACTCTTGTTGTTCTAGGCCAAGACCAAAGAAGAACAGGCCTGTATAAGGTGATCACTCAACAGACATTCTCGACAACAGTGCCTCCCACACAGGCTGTGACCCATCCAATCGAGAGCACATTCACGACTTTTGACTCTGACAATAAAGGCCTCGATAATATTGGTGGATTCGCCTTTGCCGGCTATATCATCACTGTGAAAACGAAGGATGGTCGTCTTATTTTAAATAAAGAAATCGGTGGTGTGCCACGGACATCTGTGACCGCGGACCCGACGATTCTCGATCGTATTTCTGATTTTAAAACAGGTCAACTTATGACCTCTAAGATGGACACAGATCCGAAAAAAACCAGCAAAATCCGTGTGACTCGATATTAGGAATTCTCGGTATCTCTTTTGCTACCTGAGACTTCAAGCATATGAGCTGCTTTCTCGACCAGTTGGCGATTTAGAGGATTTTTTGCAATAATTCCTGCTGTAAGAAGACCTCGCTCTGTGACAGCTGAGACGATAGAAAGGACCCTCCCGTTTTCTATCTCCAGACAGAGCGAAGAAGGGTCACCATCCTTCTTTTTGCTCATTATTTGCTGAGATGCGCCAAGTATCTTCACGGCTTCAGCGATTCGTGGATCATCTAATTCATCAAAGAGAATCTTATGATGGCCATCAAAGACGAATACTCCCTGCCCACCAGTCTCAGACCTCAGCCAATTGGCATAGTCTTGAAGGCGAACGTGGAAAGGATCCTGCTTAGGGCGCACTTCTACCAGCGGCTCTTGGCCAGGAGTCATGAGGACAGGCCTCTCAGGTGGTCTGGATGAAACTTGAGGCGGCAATGGAGTGACTGGCGTTTTTTTTGCAATCACACCGCTTTTATCAGCTTTTGAGCGGGCGTCAGCGAGAGACGCTCCCGCGTTGACAGCCGCTTCCTGAGTAGGAGTGCTGTCTGAAGCCTGCTTTACTGACTGTGTAGAAGGTGCTGTTAACTCTGCCGCGAGCCGCTTTACCTCATCTACATCTACCCATGATTGTATTGGATCATTTGCCATTATTCTAAGTTCTATGAAATACTGGAGAATCAATACGAGCTTCTATTTCTACGCGCAACTGATCATAGACGGCAAGAGCGCCGCCACCATCTTCCATCACTCCAGCTGGGATTCCGCGCGCACTCGCACGTAGGAAAAGGTCATCTCGCGGAATGGTCGTCTTAAAGACAAGCTCTTCAGGTAAGATCGCACGGAGGGCCTGACCAGCTTCTCGACTTTCAGCTAACTGCTTAAGCTCCATAGTGAGCAAGACCCCTAGGATTCTCAGTTCAGAGTGACTGCTTCGCATTTTATTAAGCACCTGCAGCATCTTCGGCACAGAGCGGATACCCAGTGGTTCTGCCTGTTGAGGGATGATCACTCCTGTGCATGCGCTGACGACATCTGCGGTCGTATTAAAAAGACCAGCGGCAGTATCCATGATGACTAGCTCATATCCGAGGCCCTCTAACTCATGAAAAAATGCATCCACGCGCTCTTTACTTGTGCTGGATGAATCACCGCTTAATTCATAGTCGCAGGCCTGTCCCGCCGTCATCAAACTAAACAGTTTCGACCTCGTTGGCACCACGAGAGACTCCACCGATAATTTAGGATCCTCCATCAGATCATAGAATCCCTTGAGAGATCGAGTTTGTCGCGTCAGAGATAATCCGACTGACCCTTGAGGATCTGCATCTACGAGAAGTGTCTTGATCCCAGAGCGTGCGAATGCGTAGGCAAGATTGATAGAAGTCGTTGTCTTGCCGACACCTCCTTTCTGGCTTGAGATGGCTAGGGTAATCACGGTAAAAAATAGCCGTAGAGAGCTAAACGGACTTTTAGGTATGCCTCATCATGGCAAAAGTCTATTTTTTGATATGGCATCATTTCCTCATCGGCGATTTTCATATTTCAAAAAACTTATGAGTTTCAT
>CALFDI010000077.1 GCA_937952875.1 uncultured Verrucomicrobiales bacterium | reverse complement strand
GCGGAGAGTGTGAGAGAGCTTGGCGGCTTCTGCATTTTCCTCTGGACGGAAGACGCACTGAGTGTGGCCTTCGCGGTCACGCAGATCGGCAAAGATAACGCCACCGTGGTCGCGTGCGGATTTGACCCAACCAATGAGGGTGACTGTCTGGCCGACATGCTCGGCGCGGAGATCGTTACAAGTATGTGATCGCATAAGGGGAGAAAGGAAAAACTGTTCCGTAGAAACGTGCGAGAGGTGGTAAGCAGAGTAGCCGGAAATGGCAATGCTTTAAGGTCGGTGTGTCTTGATCTCAGATGGAGTGCTTTCGCTCGGGCTTGGAATGCAGCTAGAAAAGAAATTCTGCTAGAACGATTCGTCCGATGAGTTTAAACGGCTTAATGCCTCGCTCGAAGACGGAGATGATTAAGAAATGCTTCACCCGCAGGCGAATAATCCGTTTTGTCCTCAAGTCTCTACGAAATGTGGGCATAGGTGCACTGACATTCTTGATACTCTGGGCATTTCACTCGAGGAATCTGCCTGATCTAGAGTCGTGGCACGAGCCACTAGAAGGGGAGTTTACCAAGGCGAATGCGAAGGAGGGATTCACCCTCGACGATTATTTAGCCATAGAAAGTGAGCTTTTTCAAAAAATGGAAGCTCACATCATGACGCGCCCTGACTCTGAAGAAGACAGCTGGGTGCCGAATCGCTATTCCGCAGGAAGCCCGAGTGATCCGAGAGGTCTAGGTGAGAGGAACTGGAATAGAACGCAGCTTTTGCCAGCCATGGGCACAGCGAACTCGGGCGCACTTCTGATCCATGGTCTGACAGATTCGCCATATTCGATGAAGGGGCTGGCGGAGACGTTTCAGAAAGACGGAGCTCTTGTCCTGTGCCTTCGGATGCCTGGTCACGGCACAGTTCCCGGTGCTCTTACGAAGGCTCGGTGGCACGATTGGTTAGCTGCTGTGCGCGTTGGGCTGCAGCACTTAAAGACGTCGCTGCCAGATGACTCTCCGATTTATTTAGTAGGATATTCTAATGGTGGCGCACTCGCGCTCAAGCATACTTTAGATGCTGTGGAGGATGACTCTTACATCATGCCAAAGAAGGTGTTTTTGCTTAATCCAGCGATTGGTGTGACCCGGCTCGCGAGCTTGAGCCATACTCATAAGCCGCTGTCATGGATGCCTTGGTTTAAGAAGTTCAAGTGGGTCGAAGTGTTGCCAGAGTATGATCCATTCAAATACAATTCCTTCCCGAAGTATGGAGCAGAGCAATCGTATAAGCTCTCGCAGCGCCTCATTTCACAGCTAGCCAGATTAGAAAAGGCCTCGGCGATGGAGCAGCTCCCTCCCATTATAACATTTCAGTCGGCACTCGATGCTACGGTCAGCGTGAAGGCGGTCGTCGAGTGTCTGTATAAACCGATTCAAAATGAGACGAGTGAGCTGTTTTTCTACGATATCAATCGTTTTTCTCCGCTCGCTCCGTTTATCAATTCCGCGGACGCTAGCTTAATCCCCGAGTTGAGTCAGAGAGGGGATTTGCCCTATCAGCTCAGCATTTTAACAAATACGTCCTCTGAATCCCAAGAACTCAGTCTCAAGACGAAGCCCGCAAAGACTTTGGAGATGAGTTCGCATGAGGTCGATCTCGCGTGGCCAGATACTGTGTATTCTCTCTCGCATGTCGCTGTGCCATTCCGGCCAGATGATCCACTCTACGGTCTATCGGAAGATGCGACAGACGGACTGTCTCTCAGATTAGGTGCGACCATGCCGAGAGGTGAAAGGGGAGGGCTGAGTCTTTCCATCGATAATCTCATGCGCCTCAGAGCGAATCCATTCTTCCGTGTGATGGAAGAGCGGGTTCAGTGGCATTTGAGAAATTGAAAAAATCATTTGAATAAACTGAAGAGCTGCTGCATCTAATCAGTCGCTGCGGGAAACCGTAGTAAGCCCATACAAGAGCACTTTTTGGGGGCGTCCCGGTTTCGACGGGATGTTCGAAGCGCTGGTTGCATGTAGAGGTTGATCGGTTGGCCTCTTTAAAAAGCCGTTCAAAACCATAATTGCAGACTCTAACGAGCTCGCACTCGCCGCTTAATTGACGACGACGTCATCCTCTCGACGCCTTGTAGAGAGAATGGCGCTACTTACAGGGCTAGGTGAAAGGTCGGGTTTCCGGGCTTTTTTCCGAAACTAAACAGGAAAATCGAGTGTCTAACGCCGTTTGCGAGCTGCTGATGCTTTAAACTTTGATCGCAGACTACACATGTAGACGCCTTCGCAGAAGACGTCTCGGACAGGGGTTCGACTCCCCTCGCCTCCACCATTTCGATCCCCAGTGAGTTCTCTCGCTGGGGATCTTTTGCGTCACGGGCTCCAGCGGACGGCTGCTCCGAGTGCGATGAGGGCTCCACGACGGTGACCTTTTAAAAGGGAGTCTGGCATAGCGGACTCGGCCTTTTCGAGAGGGAGGCGCAGTAGGATCGCTTCTGTTCCATCCCAGCTATAGAGTTTGAGTCTCACATATCCTGCTTTGGAGTCGTGGAAGAAGACGATCAGTCCGTCTGGCGTGTTATTCTGTTCAAAGACATCTGAGAGCTTCTTGCTATCCTTGGTATTGAGGAGGCGGTCAAAGGTGAGGCCTGTTTTTGAGGCCTTGAGAATATTTAGTTCAAGCTCCTGCTCGCTCCATGGGAAGGCTGAGGCGAGGCGAGGGTTCACATAGATCTCACGCATGTCTTTTTCGATGAGTTCTGCAAGCCTGAGGCTGGCTTCAGACCGGGCGCCCGTCGTGGCATCTAGGAATGCAAGTGAGACACCGCGCGATCCACCAAAGAGTGAAGACTGAAACAGTAAGAGAAACGCGAGTGCTAAGAGTGAATGAATGTGCATGAGAAATGTTAGAAAACGTCGATAA
>CALFDI010000076.1 GCA_937952875.1 uncultured Verrucomicrobiales bacterium | reverse complement strand
GTCGTAAATATTCATTCTGTAAATGATTCACCTTTGAACACATCGCTAATTCTCTTGAATTCTTAAGGGGATCACCTTTGAGTACAGCTTATGGCAGGTCTCATTATTCAACCACGTGCGCGCATCTTTCACGGACATGATTGGGTCTACGCATCAGATGTGAAAAAGGCATTTGGAAATCCTGAGCCTGGCGATGTCATCTCACTAAAAGACTTCCGCGATCGGCCGCTTGGGACGGCCATTTATAATCCATCCTCTCAGATCGTTGCTCGCCGCTTTTCACGTCGCAAACAAGATCTTGATGTGGATTTTTTCGTAAGGCGCATAACACAAGCACTCGCATACCGTCGCAGTGCAGGCATAGATGAAATGCTATGTCGTATGGTCTGGAGTGAGTCAGATGGCGTTCCGGGAGTGATCATAGATCGCTATACAGATGTCATCGTTTTACAAACTCTCACACTGGCAATGGATATGCGCGTAGCTCTTATTCAGGAAGCTTTGATTGAAGTCTTTGACCCTCGAGTGATCATTCTCCGTAATGATTCTGGTATACGAAAAGCCGAAGGTATGGAGCTAGACATCTCTCTGATTCATGGAGAGAAGCCAAAAGCCTTCCCCGTAGAAGTAAATGGCATCACCTTCGAGGTCGATCCCCTAGATGGCCAAAAGACGGGACTTTATCTCGACCAACTACAAGCACACGCAGAAGTCGCAGCCATGGCAAAAGGAAAGCGTGTGCTAGATTGCTTTAGCAACCAAGGCGGATTCGCATTAGCCTGCGCTAAGGCCGGAGCAGAAAGTGTTCGCGCTATCGACATTTCAGGCCACGCCATCTCAGCCCTTAATAAAAATGCTGAACTTAATCGGGTAAACGTCGAAGGGATCGAAGCAAACGTCTTCGACTACTTAAAATCCGCGTCTGCCGAGTATGATCTCATCATTTTAGACCCTCCTTCTTTTACACGGAATAAAAAGACCCTAAAAGATGCTATGCGCGGCTACAAAGAGATCCACTTACGTGCACTCAAATTATTAGATAAGGGCGGCATCATGAGCACATTTTGTTGCTCTCATCATGCCACTCGAGAACTTTTCTTAGAGAATATCGTCTCTGCATCAACAGATGCTAAGAAAACACTCAGATTAATGAGAGAACATACGCAACGCGCTGACCATCCAGTCCTCCCAGCAATCCCTGAAACAAGCTATTTGAAAGGCTTTACTTTAGAAGTTATCCCAGCTCGATAGCCCTAGAGATCATCTTTACCGAGTGACTTCTCAAACACTGTCACTCCGTGGCGATCTCTAAAAACGTATCGGTATTCGAGACCTAACTTAACCAAATGCTTAATCTCAGCATCATTCTCAATTTTATTTCGAAACTTCTCAGTAAGAGAACGCTCTACACCAGCAGCTTGAGCATCGAGAGAATAAAGACTCGTCACACACTCGTAATTCACCGCGTTATCGTCATCGATACTTATATCTGTGACCATGGTGTAAATATCTAAGCTCTTAGGAAGAGCCTTTCTCTCAGTTTCAACCATTTCGACAAGCCGGTCTTGAATAGTCGTTAAGCGCCATGACTCGTAAATATTAGGAATTTGGCTAACGAGAGCAAATAGAGACAGAACAAAGATAAATGTTTTCATAATATAGAACCACTCTTTTTGTTAATGTGCGATTAGGGAGTAGCTGAGTGCGAAAAAAGCAATATTCAAGCCAAGTCTGTAACGCAAGTTCTAATTATGCACTTTTAAAAAATAAAAATCCCAGAAAAAATCGGATTCCGTGATTTGCATTCTGCCATAAAGGACGCAGTCTTTTCAACTGTTGATAGGAAGAGCTGCGAATAAGTGAAAAAATGGTACAGGAAGAGGGATTTGAACCCCCGACCGCCTCGGTGTAAACGAGATGCTCTACCGCTGAGCTATTCCTGCACTTGGTTCGCTGAGAACGGTGACTACATGGATCAAGCCGTGAGTGGATGCAAGCATATTTTGCACACTTATTTAAAGCGTTTAAAATGGTCTACACCGAAGTAGAAGTGGCACGTAACGAAATGGAGCTGACAACTTCAAGCCAGTGCCTCATTCTCAAAATAGACACAATCCACTAGCACTCTTTTTTATGAAAACAATCATTCCTCTCTTTCTCTTCAGTGCATCTATCGCTCTGGCGCATCCTATTCACGAGCCCGGCACAGTGAAAACTTCCAGCCAAACGGAAGCGCCCCTATCATCAATTATTGGCCATAACGGCATTACATATTCTATAGACTCCAACTGGGCTAAGGTCTCGCCTGAACAAGCGCCGGTTATTAGTTCCAGTGCGATCGCTGAGAGCAAAAACGGCGACCTCTATGTTATAACGGATCACCCAAATAACGCATTTCTCGTCTTTAAAAAAGACGGCACATTCATTCGCTCATTCGGCAAAGGGCTAGAAGGCGGACACAGCCTCGAAATTTTCGAAAAAGACGGTGAAGAATACATCATTCATGTTGATTGCGGCTGGCACTTCGAAGCTAAAGGTTGGAAGGCTACTCGCCCCGGTGGGAATATCACTATCTTAAAGACCGATGGCACAATCATGCGCACATTCAAAACTCCAAAAGAACAAGGCCAAGGAGAAGGTGACAAACCATTCTCCCCCACCGATATAGCCATTGCACCCAATGGGAACATCCTCGTAGTAGATGGATATGCCTCAGACATCGTCTATGAATATACGTTGAACGGGAAGATTGTGCGCCGATGGGGAGGGCGAAGTGAAGGCCCCGGCCACCTGAATAATGCACATGGCATCTCCGTCGATAGAACAGATCCAGAGCACCCCCTCATCTGGATATCATCTCGTAAGCAGAATCAAATAAAAGCCTTCACTCCAGAAGGAAAGTGGGTGGAAACTATCGACCTCCCTGGTGCCTATGCCGGCCAGCTCTTTATTCGGGATGGTAAGATGTATACGGCAGTCTGCTGGTCTAAGAAAGACGGAACAGGAGGGCAACAGAAGGAATCAGGATTCGTCATCGTCCTAGACGCCAAGACACGTAAAGTCCTCAGCGCCCCAGGCGGCACACAACCGATCTATGTAGATGGGAAGCTGCAACCTATTTACCAAAAGGAAAAAATCTTCCTTCATGGACATGATCTCTACGTCGATAGTGAAGGTGCTATCTACGTCGGTGAATGGAATGCAAATCGCCGCTATCCATACAAACTCACCCCCGCTAACCCATAATGATCACGACTCAGTATCAGTTCAATGAAGAGGAATTCGCGCGGCCTCTCAAGATCCACACATGGCGAGCCCATCGCAGGAAGACCTTATTAGTCATCGCAGTATCAGTAATCTTCATCCTGATAGGACTCTTCAGTCAGAGTCCTTTGACCCCTCTGTTTCTGACCTTTGGCCTAATCTACATGGCCCTGACCATTGCAGGACCATGGATCGCAGCCAGACGGATAAGAAAAGCCAAATTCTATAACTTTACGATGATTGCCGAAGCTTCAGAGGATGAATTTAAGCTTAGCTCTGATGGTCTTAATTCCGCACAAAACTGGCCCCTCATTAATCACGTCTACGTGGCTAAAGAGGGCGCCCTGATCTACCAAAATAAACGTATGTTTAATTGGTTCCCCTTTAGCCAGGCACAGCCAGATAGCGCCCGAGACGATCTCCTTCACATCCTAGAACGCGCTGAAGTGGTTTATACTGTAGAGTAAAAATATGCGCGGCGTTTAACTGAGTTCTCTCATCAGATCTCTCCCGCCTATCTCACCGAGCATGTTCAGCTCCGCCCCCAGTGATCTAACTGCTGGCTCCCCGTCAGCATCTATACGTCCGCAGTGAGTGCAGGAGGAAAAGCCCGGATAATCAGCCGTATTCTGCGGATCAGCCTCTGCCGAGGGCAAAGTAAGAAGAGGCCGTTGATCCCACCCCCTGTTCTGAATCAAGATAGGATGGATCCAGCAAGTCAGAGGTTTATAATACCAAGGAACTTCTCCGTCTTTCTGAGCCAACTTCTGCAGCCCACAGCGATGCTGCCTATCTAGAAAAACACATCGAGTCTGAGGAAAATGTGCAGGATAATCTTCAGCGAGTAAATCAGCCTCAGCCACACGTGTTTTCGTTTTCAGCTTCCCACCTAACCGCTCTTCCACCGTATCTTCCGGTAAGTCCATGCCCTCTAACAACCTCACACGTTCTGCGAGCTGTCTCACACCTTTCGCCTCTTCCTTCGAGAGATAAACACCGTCATGACAACAGGTTGCGCGACACTTTTCTAACTCGCAAACCCTTATCTTCTGGTGAAAAGATTCATAATCCAGCTCAGCCTCTCGTAAGCTATAAGCGAGACTTTCTGCGGTCTCGGGGAAAAAAGTGATTTGCTTCAGGCGTTCCACGATTACTAAGCTAAATGACGAGAATGCAAGAGTCCATGACCTTTCACTCGACACGCCAGCTGCTAGAGCCTAATTCTTTTGGACTGATATGCGATTTGCTATTTTTGGAGACATACACGCGAACTTAGAAGCCCTTACAGCTGTGCTTAAGGACTCAGAAGAAATGGGATGCACTGCCCACCTTTGCCTCGGAGATGTTGTCGGATATAATGCCGACCCCGTAGCTTGTATGGAGGTTGTTCAAGAGATGGGATGCCCTGTGATCAAAGGGAACCACGATGAAGACGCCTCCACAGATCATTCCCTAGAAGCCATGAACCCGATCGCTGCAGAGGCTCTGCAGTGGACCCGTGACCAGCTCAGCCCTGAACAGCGCGATTGGCTGAGAAAGCTCCGCATGGTCCGCCAAGTCGCCGACTTCACAATCGTCCACTCCACACTCGATCAACCGGGAGGATGGAACTACGTGACGAACAAGTTCGATGCCATGTCGAACTTCTCCTACCAGTTCACAAATGTCTGCTTCCACGGTCATACCCACGTGCCACGTATCTTCCGCCGTCAACAGCGCGTCGAAGAAATCATTGTCGATCAGATCGAGCTGGAACCAGACGCCAAGTATTTCATAAACGCCGGAAGCGTCGGCCAACCTCGTGATGGAGACTGGCGCGCCTGCTACGCCATCTACGATGTCGCTAGCCGACAAGTCACCTACCGCCGCGTGGAATACGATAAGGAGACCACTAAGAAAAAGATCCTCGATGCAGGTCTCCCCTCTTTATTAGCCGAAAGGCTGGATGAAGGGCGGTAGTTTTGCTAATGAATTGCTCATGAAATTTCTCCTTGGGCTACTAGCGTTCATAATTTCTATTCAAACTGCCTATACTCAGGCAGATGGCATCTATGCAGACTTCACAGTCAGCCAAGGTGGAACAGAGATCGGGACATTTCGTGCCCGCCTCGATTATGAGAAAGCCCCACGCACATGTGCGAATTTTATTGGGCTAGCAAGCGGCACCAAAGCATTCAGAAACTCCACAACAGGACAGGTTGAAAAAAGACCGTATTTTAACGGCCTAACATTTCACCGGCTCATCCATAACTTCGTTATTCAAGGAGGAGATCCTCTTGGCTCAGGTGGAGGTGGACCAGGCTACTCTTTCGAAGATGAATTTGATCCAGACCTTCGTCATACTGGCCGCTACATTCTCTCAATGGCTAATTCTGGACCAAACACGAATGGCTCTCAGTTTTTTATCACTTTTAGACAAGCTTCAAATTTAAATGACTTACACAATGTCTTTGGAGAAGTTGTAAACATTGCTCCGTATCCTAATGGGCGAAGTATTATTGATGGTTTTACTAGCACAACGACATACCCAACCGACGCGCAAGACATTCCAGCTCCTGAGCGACCGACCAACAGCCCAAACACCGAAATCACTATAGATTCTGTAACTATCACACGTATCGGGTCAGCAGCAGAGGCATTTGATGAAAATGCTGCATCACTGCGCCTACCTATTGTAAGTAGCCAAGAAATCACGATCTCACCTGATATCGCATCACCTCCGAGTTTAAACTTTGTGCAACCCAGTAACACAACGTTTCATCTAG
>CALFDI010000075.1 GCA_937952875.1 uncultured Verrucomicrobiales bacterium | reverse complement strand
GATCGAGACCATCTTGCTCTGCCTTATCATCTGCACGCAGGCCGACTGTGAATTTACAAATGCCAAACGCGATAACGGAGACGATACCGCTCCAGAGAATCGTGATCAGCACTGAGACAGTCTGCCCCCACACCTGTGAGCCCATTGTGATGGTGTCATTGTAGGCACCTGATCCGCCCATGCTTTCGAAGCAGAAGACACCTGTCAGGATAGCGCCGACGATGCCACCGATTCCGTGCACGCCGAAGACGTCAAGAGAATCGTCATAGCCTAACTTGTGCTTCACCTTGATAGCGAAGAAGTAGCAAGCAATGGCTGACACTGCACCAATAACGAGAGCGCCAGGAACGCCAGCTGTGCCGGAGGCAGGTGTGATCGCCACGAGTCCAGCGACGGCACCTGTTGCAGCACCAACGGCTGTGACTGTCTTGGTGAAAATCTTTTCGATCGCGAGCCATACGACAATAGCAGTCGCGCATGCGACTTGAGTCACCAGCATCGCCATTCCAGCAGTTCCATCAGCTGCGAGCTGTGAACCAGCATTGAAGCCGAACCAGCCGACCCAGAGTAGAGCTGCACCGATCAGAACGAAGGGGACATTGTGAGGTGTGAGAGGCTGTTTGCCAAAGCCCTTGCGCGGACCGACCATGAGACAGCCGACGAGGCCAGCGATCGCGGCATTGATATGGACGACGGTGCCGCCTGCGAAATCGAGGACATGGAACTTATGGAAAAAGCCGCCAGGATCATTCCAAGCCATGTGCCAGATCGGAAGATAGGAGAGGGTGAACCAGATGATGCTGAAGAGGATCACAGCTGAGAATTTAATACGCTCAGCGAAGGCACCGATGATGAGTGCAGGTGTGATAATCGCGAAGGTCATCTGGAACATGATATACATCGTTTCAGGATAGCCGCCTGCATCGCTACTGGCTGTGACGCCATTGAGCATGAACTTTTTCGCCGTGCCGATAAAGGCATTGCCATCAGTCGTAGCGAAGGAATATCCGTAGATAATCCAGAGTAAGCTCATGATGCCAGCCAGCGCGAAGCACTGCACGAGGATCGAAAGGACGTTCTTCGAGCGAACAAGGCCGCCGTAGAAGAGTGCCAGACCTGGTAAGGTCATCAGTAAGACGAGAATACTACAGATAAAGACGAATGTGGTGTTACCAGAATCGAAGACTGGAGCATCATCTTGAGCAAACAGAGGGAGAGCCGACGCACCGAGGAACGCAGCAGCTAACCCACACTTTTGGGACAGTGAGGTATGTTTCATATGTATGTGTTTGGGAGAAAGTTCTTCTTCAATGAGAGAGATTCATGAAAAAGAAGAGTAAGATTAATGCAAGATCCGGGCCAAGTGTGGCAAATGGGTCACATTTAGTGCAAAAAGTGGAGCGAGCAATAAACTGAAGCGCCTTTTCATTCCGGCCCTTTGTAAAAGCTGGCTGGCTTCGGTCAGAGATTTATGGCTTTCTGATGAAAATAGGCATAGAAGATGTCATTTCTTATCATTAAACGTTAGCTCTTATGAAGATCACTTCACTCATCCGATATAGCGGGTCAATCTTGTTTGGTGCAGCCCTCGGAGGTGCGGCAGTGCTGTGGTGGCAGGCCAGTTCACTCCAGAAGGATTTAAATCAAGCGGGCGTTACGCAATTTTCAGAAGAAGGAGATGCTTCTCTCGCAAGTGGTGGGGCTAGTTGGATAAATGATCCTCTTCATCAGCACGACACCTACTATGCAATACCGAATCAAGAGGTAATTCTAGGCCTGGCCGCGATAGCATTAGTATCAATATTCTTGATTTACTTCGCGGGTGCAATCGGTCGGCGCGTTCAAGCCCAAAACTTAAGTTCTTAGAGATCTGTTGAGCTGATCTAGCCAGAAGAACTCATTTCTAAATGAACCGGAAAATAACAAGTCTAATAATGGCTCTATGCTTCTTAAGTTTGATCTGGAAGTCTCGATCTACAGCTGGCTTTGATCACGATTTCTGGCAGAGTAGAGTGGCACAGGTCGATGTAGGGCTTATGCGTTCGGAAGTAGAGCAATTGCTTTCGCCTAGGCTTGGCGGTGTGGATATCGAGTTTGGGAGCGCTCAGAACACGATTTATATTTTGGAGGGACGATTTAGAGTGTCTATTTTGTATAAAAACGACACTGTGCTGAGAACCTCTTCCTTGTTAACTGAATGACCCTGTGATCAACAGCGCTAGTTCGCTCTGGTCACTGACGGTATAAAAATTTAATAGTGCTCTCGAATGATCAGGCGAATTTTACCAGTTTCCTTTTCTTTTTGGTATCAGTTGCCCTGAAAGGGCTGGAGAACCTAGCCCCGGGTGAAACTCGGGGAGGCGTAGTCCAAACCAATATCTGCGTTCTGAATGAACGCTAGAAAGATGATTCCGATCTATTAAGAGTGTTGTGCGTTTCTGTCGTTACTGGCTTCCCCCGGGTTTCACCCGGGGCTAAGTTCTTTGATCCTGTCAGGATCACGCGTCTCTTGATACAGAATGGTCTCAAGACGTAGGGGTTCTAACTGAACGACCTCGTGATCAAGAACATCAGTTAGTTCTGGTCGCTCGTGGTGAAATTTCGATACGATATCACAATGATCAGGCGAATTTTTAAGATGTATCACCGTAGGACTGCGAAACGAGTTTCGACGGTTCTAAAAAATCAGTTTGGTCAAAAGAAAAGCTATTCAGCTTCAGAACTCGAAGAGGTGATTCGTCTCGTTGGGCTGAGTGCACGGCAGCGAGAATTTGCTTATGCAATGTTTACTGATGAGGCCGTTTGTGACGCTTATTTGGCTCGAGTGCATTCAAAGAGAACAGCTCGGGAACTTAGGTCTAACCTCGGCAATTCTCTGTTTGGGAACAGTTCGGCAGTGGCCTACGACGCGAGTTGGAATCGCTTTCACGACTACGATAACAAGGTAATGGGAGGCCTTGCTCCGTCATTTTGCAGCCCGATCACTGAGAACAGCTGGTTCGGAGGAGGCGAATGCGATGGAGGATTCGACAACGGTGGTGATGGAGGCGGCGGCTGTGATGGTGGTGGCGAGTAAAATAGCGTAGTTTCCACTACTCTGGGGCTTCTTCGCCTTGCTCTCTCGCGCGAGTCTCAAATCGCATGAGCTCGGCGATGAAGGTCATTGGGCAATGTCCAGTTTCGCCGTTACGGTTTTTTCCAATGATGAGTTCAGCCTTTCCGGCTTCTTCGTCTTTCGCTTCG
>CALFDI010000074.1 GCA_937952875.1 uncultured Verrucomicrobiales bacterium | reverse complement strand
TTCCTTGATAGAACGTGGGATCCATAAGGAGATTCTGTCTGCATACCATGCTGTTGCCCACGGCTGATCAGAGACTACTATGTTATCTTCTGGTATGAGAGATAGAGTTGTATTGAGAGCATTGGGCTTATATGGGGGCCAATATGGATTTCCTCCAGATGTGCCATAAGAAGCTGCAACTTGAACCTGGCGAGGTAAGGAGAGAATCAGAGGACCAGCGCTCAGTAAGATAACGACGACAAAGTGGGCATTTCGCATCCATTGGTTTTTAGCGATGAGGTCGAGTTTACTCCAAACAATTGAGATGAACGCCAACCCATAAGCAGTCATGATCGGGATAAACAGGAGGTGTAACTGATTGCTATCTAATCCTGCACTATTGACTCCGTAGATCGCCATGCCTGCTGCTGCGAAAACCCAGAGTGTCAGGATTAACCAGCGGAACTTCGCGATGCTAACCTTTTTAAAGGCATGCATTAGCGAGAGGAAAAAGACTGGAGCTGCTACAACGGCGCCTAAAAACTTAAAGATGTCAGTAATTTGGACGAGTAGAGAGTTTAGAATGCGGAAGACGAGTCGCTTAACATCGAGAGGAGTGTCTTCGAGACCATATGTCCGCATTGCTATTTCCTCGCTGCCAAAGGACAGATTATTATAGATGGTCATGTAAGCAGACCCGAGGAAGGAGCCTGAATGCTTAATATTGTGATTAATGAAGTAGGCTGATGCGGCAAGTCCAAGAACCGTGATGATGATGCCTACAGTGCCTCGAGGTTTAATCACGACAGCGCAGTAGATGATATAGCCGACGAGAATCCAGACCGCCAGCCAGTGCGTGAGTGTCATCAGGATTAGGCAGACACCGCCTAGAAGGGCTGGGAGAAGTGGAGATTTAGACTCTTGTTCAGCTTCAATGGCCGAGTAGGCGAAGTAGAGAGCCAAGGAGAATAAAAAGAGCATGAACATCTGAGGCAGGCCTGTAGATGTAAAGCTCCAGAAGAGATTGCAGAGCAGCATGAGGAGTGCTGTGACGCCTCCAATTTTCGCGTCAAATATACGGCATATCAGTAGATAGCTGATACCTATTGCGAGAAGGAAAAAGAGAACCGAAGAACTCGCAATGACCCTATCGAGCGCATACACATTTTCATTGAGTCCCATCGTCCACGCTTCAGCGTCATCACCTCCTACGATTTTAAAAATGACACCCAGGACTATAGGGTGAAGCGGTGCGTGATACGTGTTCTTATGGTCTTTAAAAAAGACGTCCTTCTGCTCTTTCCCTTCTGCCATGGAGAAGGCGAGGGGTCTGATCATTTTCGTGCCGAGAAAGTTACCGCGAGCGATCTCGCGTCCCATCTGAGCCTGTTCCATCCCGCGCTCCGTGTTCAATCCACGAAAGCTCCCGATCACATTTAAGAGCGTTAGGCTGATGAGAAAGACAAAGAAGAGGATGCGACGGATAAGCAGAGCGGAATCTTTCTGAGAGTCTGTAGGCATATGAGTATGTGTATGGGGGAAATGCTGAGAAGAATGAACGGAGCGTGCGTTAATGATGAAATTAATCGATGTCTATTTCTTTCAATTTTCTCTGGAGGGTTCGACGGCTTATTCCAAGAAGCGTGGCTGCTTTTGTGCGGTTCCCTTGGGAGAAGGCCAGTGCTCGCTCGATGGTTGCTCGTTCGATCTCATGCAAGTTGAATTCGTCTGCTCCATCAAGGGTCTTTTTCGGCTCAGTAGATTCTATCTGAGTTATCTTGGTTGAATGGACTGTGATCGAGCCCGCTGGATCACTCAGAAATGCAGGGAGATGTTTGGGCTGAATGGTGTCAGCATTACTCATCACCACGCCATGCTCTATCGCTGTGCGTAGCTCGCGGACATTTCCAGGCCAGCTGTAATCGCTCAGTAACTTCAACGAATGATCATCTAATGGCTTTATCGGTCTGCCATTTTCTTCTGCGAATTCTTTTAGAAAGGCGTTCGCTAATAGAACAATATCTTCGCGTCGTGCGCGTAAAGGAGGCATTTCAAGGCGAACGACATTTAACCGGAAAAATAGGTCTTCACGGAAATCTCCTTCTTCAACGAGCTTTTTGAGATCTTTATTTGTTGCCGCGACGAGTCGCACATCGACTTTAATCGCTGCGTTAGATCCAACTCTTTCAACAGTTCGTTCAGACAGGACACGTAAAAGCTTCACCTGCGTGGTCGGGTCGATTTCGCCTATTTCATCCAGCACGAGTGTGCCGCCGTCAGCCTGTTCGAAGCGTCCAATTCGGCGCTGTGACGCACCTGTAAAGGCTCCTTTTTCATGGCCGAAAAGTTCGCTTTCTAACAGTTGAGGGGAAAGTGCGGCACAATTGACGACCACTATTTTTCCCGCAGGTCTACCGCTGAGATGGTGGAGAGCATGAGCGACGAGCTCTTTACCAGTGCCTGACTCTCCCTCTATGAGCACGGTCGCCCGTGTAGGCGCGACTTGTTCAACCAGTTCGAACACCTGCTTCATCGCAAGTGATCGACCGATCATACGGTCTAATTTAAATTTATCGCTGACTTGGCGTTTGAGCTGTTTGACCTCAGTCTCGAGTGTTTCCGCCTTGGCCTCTACTTTCTTCGAGTGAAAGGCCCGCTTCACGAGCAGTTCGACCTCGTCTAGGTTAAGTGGCTTCGTTACGAAGTGCCACGCACCTCGCCGCATCGCCTCGACAGCTGTATCGACCGAGCCATATGCTGTCATCATGATAGAAATCGGCGGACGCTCGAGCTTCCCTGCAGCCTCTAGCAGGTCCATGCCACTTTCTGTGCCCATCCGGAGATCAGTAAGCATGACGTCGATATTTTCAGATTTGAGAATAGTAAGCGCACTTGTCGGATCAGCTGCCGTATAGACATCGCACTCGTCTTCCAGAGCCATACGCAGACCGCTGCGCGTTGCTTCTTCATCATCGACTATCAATAGTGTGAGATCTTCCGTCATGTATATGTATGAATGAAGAAAACTTAGCCGCTAATGTCGATATCGATCACGTCCAGATCATCAGAAGTCGTTGCTGGAGCATTCAAGAGCCTCGCAGGTTTCGGTCCGAGTGGGAAAAATAGCTTCACCTGAGTTCCTTCACCTAGAGTCGAATCAACTTCGATCTCGCCGCCATGACTATGTAGTATTCTTCTGACGATCAGGAGTCCGAGCCCCGTGCCACCACGTTTAGTCGTTTTATACGGTTCAAAGAGTGAGCCCATAATCTCGGCAGAAATACCAGGGCCATCATCCGAAATCGTCATCGAGACTTCATATTCATGAGAATCTGTTGAGAGAGAAATGTTCCCCCCACTGGCAGGGAGGGCCTGGAATGCGTTTTTAATCAGATTAAAAAAAGCCTGCTTGATCTGGTCCGGGTCGACGAGAATAGGTTGCAGGTTATCCGCGAGATCGAGATGAATATTGACTGATCGTGCTTCTAGTTCGGGTTGTAAGAGTTGAATCGTCTCTTCTAGAACGTGATGTAGATTCGTAAGAGTTCGCTCTGGTGGAACGGGGCGTATTGCTTGGAGGAATTGTTTGAGGATCCCGTCTAATCGCTGGATTTCACCCTGAGCCGTGTGGAGGCAGCCTTCTAGATCAGAACGTTGATTTTCAGGTAGTTTACGAAGCTTTCTCTCCATCAGTTGGAGATGGATATTCAGAGAATTGAGTGGATTCCCTATTTCATGGGCCACTCCAGCAGCGAGAAAGGTAAGAGCATTGAGCTTCTCAGTTTCAATCGCTTCAGCTGTTTCCTGCCGTGTCTCTGTAATATCTCGAACGAGTAACACATAGCCGAGATGTGTATCTTTTTCTTCTACTATGGATGTGATCGGAGATATGTAAAAATTGAGATATCGATTCTCTGGATAGAAAATTTCAAAATCGCGACTGACCACAGCATCAGGTTTGGCGAGTCCTTCTATAGCGAGTCCACGGACACATTTTTCAAGCGGGCTACCGACAACATTGTCCTGTGCGAGTCCGAAAATGTGGCACGCAGCTGGATTCACATAAGTAATGACTCCACCAGGTTCTAACACGAACATCCCTTCTCGGAGTGCGGAAAAGACATTTTCCATAAAGCCTTTTTCACGTGTTAATCGCTCAATAAGATTTTGCACTTCTTCAGGATCAACTAGGTCTAAGCGATCAATTAATTTGTCTAGGAAGCTAGATTTCATGTAGGTGGAAGTGGTCTGTTTATGGCACGAATACGCAGTTAACTAGAGGGGGAAAAATGCAGCAAATTAAATCGTTTGTTACAAAATATCGATATTCTCTATGAAAGAGATAAGAGCATTTTTTTGAGTTTTTAGAAGATTGATTTTAGCGAGTCTTGATTTGCTTTTTTGTCTTTATTGATTGGTTTTCTAATGAGGTTGGTAATGCTTGTCGTTGAGTGTAATGTATTTGATTTAAGTGGATTACGATTTTCTCGAGAGCGTTTTTCTTTCGTTGCTCTTTTTCAAATGAATAGAGAGAGTTGTTTTTATTTTTTGGGGGAGATGTAAATCAGACGCTTTTTATTGAGATCAGAAAGGCGATTTTTGAGAGAATGTGTTCTTGCTCAAAATCGTTATTATCTAGCCTCCTAACAGAGATGTGTTGAAAAAAAATGGAATAAACTTTAAGAGAGACATATATGGCAAAAAAACAAACCCCGAAGTCAAAAAACACAGGAAAGAAAGCGAGCCGAAAAGTCTACTCAGAAGCTGAGAAAAAAGAAGTTCTAGATGCTATTGAAAAAGCAGGTCGCGGAGGAGCTTTAGAAGTTTCTAAAAAGTATGGTGTATCTCTTCCTACTATCTATGTCTGGAAACGCAAAATTGGCGGTGGGAGAATTAATAAGAAGTCGAGCGGCGTTCGCACGCAGTTATTAGAGCGTATGATAGAAGTCGCTCGTGAGTTAGACGCAGAAGAAGCAAAACTAGCTAGCTTAGAAGCTGAGTTCGTTAAGCTGAAAAAAGGACTTTAAGAAAGGCTGTGAGTGTTATCGCTCACTCTGTTCCAATGTGCATCTAAAAATAAGTTGAGACGCCTGCTTGTTTGAATAGGTGGTATTTTTCAGCGCTACATGTTTTTTTAAACTTGTGGCGTTTTTTTATGTGATAAAGAATCCAAAAGGATGGAATCAAATCCTTATGCAACACCGCAGTCGAAAACGATTTTCAATGATGATGAGTCATCGGAATTTGAACGTATTCGTAGAGAGCATATCAACCATGAAGCATCGATAAAGTCGATTGGCTTACTTTACATAATAGGCTCTTGTTTTATATTGATTGGTCTAGCTACTACGTATGCAGCTTTAGATTCAAAATATGGATTAGGTTATTTATTGTTGAAGACTGACTATATTGCACTGATTGTATTTACAATCCTTACACTAGTGGCTGCGTTAGGCATAGTTAAATTGAAAAAATGGGGGCAGGTTTGCGGTGTGATCGTCGCCATTCCGGGATTTTTAGGCATTCCTGTAGGGACTCTCATTTCTCTTTATATTATGTATTTACTTCTTTCGAGGAAAGGAAAGATGATTTTCTCTAAGGAGTATAAAGAGGTCAGAGATCATACTCCTCACATAAAGCGCAAAGCCTCTAAACTACTGTGGGGGGGCGTCATTGTTTTTGTTATCCTGATCGCAATAGCTCTGATATT
>CALFDI010000073.1 GCA_937952875.1 uncultured Verrucomicrobiales bacterium | reverse complement strand
AGTTTTAGCGACAATATCGTCAGTGGTGATGACTGCTTCAGCGTGACCAACACGGAAGTCACTGTATTGCGGATAAAAATATGATGCTGTGAAGGCAGAGGCAGCGACCGCAGTTGCAAAAATCGCGGAGCCGATCGTCAGGCCGAGATATTTTCTATAACAGACGGCAAAGATGATAGCGATGACTACAGTCCAGAGAGAGAGCAGTCCTAGGGCTTTATAAAAGGTCTTTGAAAAATAGGCGAGAGTCTCAGCCCATCCGGCAGTCTCAGCTGTTAGGCTACCGGTCTTTCTCTCAAGAAAGCGAAGATTTTGCTTAGCCTCAGGATGGTGTGGATCAAGAGCAAGAGAGCGGCGGAAATGCAAAGCCGCCTGACCAGTCTGACCTGCACGAGCATAAGCTGTCCCGATGTTATAGAGTTCATCCGCTGTGAATGTGCTCTCTTCCGATTGCTCTTCGTAAAGAGTTACGACTTTTTCGTAATTTCCTGCGAGAAATTCTTTCTCAACTTCTTGGAACGAGGCCGCTGTGCCGTCTGATTGGAAGCTGAAAATTGCAATCAGTGTGAGAATGAGTTTCGAGTTCAAAAGCGACTGCTTAAGTTTTCCTACGATCGTTTTCTTTTCTTGAGCAGATAAAGTCTCATCAGCAGTGTCTTGACGGAAGCATAGCTCATCGCGTTTTTCGAGTAGTGGAGTGAGACTTGAGTCCTGGCTAAGTTTGGGTGAGGACTCGATAAATGTTCCGACAGCTCTGTAAAAGCTCACTGTTTCAACAGAGTCATCCTGAAGCGCCTGTAATTGTTCCTTCTGTCGTGGGAGAAGGCGTGTTTCGGAAGCGCGGCGCATTTTCTGTTTTCTTAAAATGATGGGGATCAGCATCAAAACTATGAGTGTAGTAGGGATAAGATGCCACCAGGGTGAGATGCGTCCGCTAGTCGTGCGAGGCGGCCAGACTGGGGCGTGTGAAGATCTCATAGGGTCGACGACGCCGAGTGTCTGAAGCATTTCCTCTACTGGCTGGTCTACCGCTGCTGGTGGGATCACTGCTCCAGATATGCCTGTGGATGTGCCCACTTGTTGAGGTATGCCTTGAAGGCTTTCAGGCAGTGGATTTGCATCACTTATTAAAGTCTCATATTTTTCTGTAATCGGATCGAAATAGGAAAAAATGAAAGGCGGAATTTCAGTCACTTTTCTTGTCGGCCTTAACAGCAGATCAAAAACGACCGAACCACGGCCTTCATGCCGAATGTCTTCACTATCGAGTCGACGTGGCGGATAGAGTTTCCAATTTTTATCATCTTCGAGTTCTGGTGCCTTGATGACGTCTAAGTTTCCATTTCCTGAAATAGTGAGACTGATAGAGAATGGACCACCTGCTTCAGCATTCTCTAGATTAATCTCTCCTTCCATTTCGAACTGTCCAACCGCGCCATTGAAAGATTCTGGAGCGCCTGTAGGTAAGTCGCGGGCATTGAGGTTAAGAAGAGGGAAGTTTGCTTTTAATACGCTACTGACATTGTAGTTATTTGGTGCGACAGGGATTTCAAGTGAGCTTGGCCCGAGTGTGACTGGTCCTGGTCTGAGTGCGCTTGTAATACTGCCGTAGTTGATGACGCTGTAGCGAGTCGATCCGGTTGAGTAGGCTCCAGTGATACGCTCTGGATCAAAGCGATGCGCATTCATTCCATCCATCTGAACCTCTGGAAGAGTGTTTGCGTTAAATCTAAGTGAGTTAGGAAGGTAGACTTTTAACTCAGCGGTCATGGATTGTCCGACGAATGGCTCATCATTCGGCACGAAAGTGCCTAGTCCATACGTGTAGGAAAAATTCCTTATCTTTCCTTCGCGCCAGATGACTTTAGGTGTGTTGCCCGGGTGAACTTTAATAGGGATTTCTGCTGTCTTGAGCCCTTTTTCAGCGAGCCCGATACTTGGAATAGCATATTCTCCTTCTTTGAGTGCTGTGATCTCGTAGGTGTATGTTTTCTTAGAGACACGGTTTGAGTTACGCCCGAAAAACGAGATGCTTGAATTATTGCTTGTGCCAGTGTGTTCGATGCGGAGGCCCTCTGTAGAAGGAATAGTTGGTGGCGACTTAAGAGTGATACCACTTACGATAAGACTCATAGCGGTCACTTCACCAGGAAGGAGCTGCGTAGATGTGATCTCAGTTTTGAGAGTCTGTGCCTGTAGAGCGAGACTACAAAGAAGAGTGATGATCAGTGCTCGGAACATAGTTTCAAAAAAATGGGCAGGAGTGAATGAGTGTTACCAGTTCTTCTGAGAAGACGGTTGAATTGTGGCTCGTCTACGAGGTGTTTTTTCGAGATCTGCATTTTCCATCAAGATGCGCATAGCATATTCTTCTGCAGTCTCATCAGCACGCGGTGCTGGTAATTGCATCGGTCTTTGCTGCATAGGGGGCTGATCTTGTAATTCTTCAGAGTCTTCAGGAGTGTTTTGATTCTGCTGTTCGGAGTCTTTATTGGCTTCTTCGTTTTCACCACTTTGTTCGGATTCGCTGTCTTCCTTACTCTCATCGCTTTTGTTGTCCTCTTGTTGCTCTCCTTCAGAATTGTCACTGTTCTTTTCCTCGTTTTCTGAGTCGCCTTCTTTTTCATCTTCGCCTTTCTCAGTTTCATCTTTCTGATCTGAAGATTGATCGTCTTTTTGCTCTTCTTCTTCCTGCTTTTGCTCGGACTCATTTTGCTGTTTGAGCTTTTCAAGGAGTTCTTCCACTTTTTTACGATTGCTCTGGGCTGCAGAGTGGGCGCTTTTGATGGCTAGTGTGGCATCATAGTGAGAGAGAGCATCTTCTAGGGTTGATATGGCTTTTTTAGTATCACTTGTGGAGAGGCTGTTGCCAATTTGAGCCAGAGTATTTCCGAGTGAATAGTGAGATTCTGCTTGGAGTGTCTCATCTGGACTTAAGAGAGCTTGAGAGAAGTCTGTCTTCGCAGACTCGAGCTCTCCAGCTTTATAAAGTGCCGCTCCACGTGCGAAGTGGATATTGGGTAGGTCTTTGTCTTGAGGGTCGCTATTGAGAAATTGTTTACTCTTCTTAAGAGGGGCTGCGTATCCCTCACGTGCATTTTTGATACGCTGAATTTCAGCCGTATACTCAGAGGCCGCTTGAGAAAAATCTCCATCTGAAAAGGCTTTTTGAGCATGGTCGAGGTCTGCATTAGCTTCCTGAATGGTGAGGAAAAAGGCGAGACTCGCTAAGGCGGGCGGCAGAGCTTTTTTAAATTCAGTTCGTAAAATCATGCTCGCGCCGAGTAGAAGAATGGAAGGAAAGAGAAACCACTGAAAGCGATCATTAGGAACAGACTCAATACGGGAATCTTGTGAGACTCGTTCGATGCCTGCAAGCGTGGACAGAATGAGCTGGCTCGCATTTTTGGTGTTTTCTTGAGGGATGTAAATGCCTCGAGATGCTCGAGAAAGAGATCGTAGTGCTTGTTCGTCGAGACGGCTAACAACTCTCTGACGGTTCTGATCTATGAAGTATCCAGAGGGGTCGCGTTCATCTGGGATTAGACCTCCTTCGACTTTTGCTATGCCGATACTCAATATTGGAATGCCCGCATCTGCAGCTTTTTGCCCAGCTTTTGCAATGCCGCTATTGTGATCTTCTCCATCGCTCATCAAGACAATAGCGTTACCGCTCTGGCCAGTTTCTTTTAAAACATCGATGGCTTTTTCCACAGCGGCAGCCATATTCGATCCTCCTTCAGGAATCGATTCATGAGTTAATTGCTCGATGGTTTCCTTAGCGATTCCATGGTCGATCGTGAGAGGAGTCATGACGAAGGGTTCGTTAGCGAAGGCGATGATTCCGATTCGGTCCTTGGGCATCGAGTCGATGCACTCGAAAGCAATCGTGCGAGCGACTTCTAGCCGTGAGGGGAGAATATCTTGCACACGCATACTTCGTGAGGAGTCGATCAGAAGTATAACGTTTCTTCCTTTTGAGACAGTTTCCATCTCTGTCTTGCCAGAGATCGGTCTAGCTAAGGAGAGTATTAAAAATAGAAGTCCGAGTAGTCCTGTCGTTAGAGATGCCCAGAATTTCCAAGGCTGTGTGCCCGTGCTGAGCCGTTTCCTCAGGCGTGGAGCGATGAAGGCCTGCCATGCTTTTCCTCGTGATCGATGGCTTAACCAGCCAGCAAGAGCAAAGACTGGAATGACAAGAAGTGCGGTTAGCCATAATGGCTGCATAAAGCTGAGTTCCTTCATGGTGCCGGAGGAGGGGTAAACGTGACAATGGAAAGGCCGATGAGGCCGAGTGCGAACGCGACAATAAGGAATGGCTGAAAGAGTTCATCGATAGAGATGCTCTCATTTCGTTCGATCGTTGTGCGCTCCAGATCATTAATTGTGCTAAAGACATCTACGAGAGCGTTGGTATCATTTGCTCGATAGAATTCCGCTCCTGTGATGCGGGCGATCTCTTGGAGGCTTTTGACATCGAAGTCCTGCTGCTGACGGAAGCCGGACCCTCGGCGTGCTCTACCTCCTTCAGTGCCGATTCCGATGGTGTAGACTTTAATGCCGAGTTCAGCTGCGAGTTCGGCTGACTTTTCTGGAGTGATTTTTCCTGAATTACTCTCTCCATCTGTCAGGAGGACAATGATTTTACTCTTTGCCTCTCGATCAGCGAGACGAGTGGCTGCAGCTGCGACTGCGGAACCCACAGCGGTGCCATCCTCTAAGATTTCGCGTGTGCGGAGGCTCTGCAAGGAGTCTATAATGTATTCATGATCGAGCGTTATTGGGCTTTTTACATATGGGCGACCTGAGAATGCGACGATGCCAATACGATCGTCTGGACGCTGTTCGACGAATTGGGCCGCTACGATCTTTGCGACTTCTAGTCGCTGTGCGCGTCTACTACTGATTCTGAAGTCGTCATATTCCATGGACCCTGAGACATCGATAGCGAGCATGATGTCTATGCCGCTAGCACTTCGTGTGACTGTGGTGTTCGTCCATTGCGGGCGAGCCATAGCAATGATGGATACGGCCAGTGAGGAGAGAAGGATCCAGCCAGCTAATTTACCTGCGAGGCGATTGGGCTTTCTCCCGAGGCTGGCGAGCACTGATAGGCTAGAAAAGACGATGCTGCTCGGTGTCCCTGATCTCTTATTCAGAAAGGCGAGTGCAGGAAGAACACAGAGGAGTAGTAACCACCACGGTGCTCCAAAGCGAAAATGTTCAAGAAATGCGCTCATGACGGAGTATCAATGTGAACGTAGTTAGAATGAAGATTCACCAAGAGATCCGCGCTTTCTTGGCAGATTTCACTGCGGTTTTCTAATGTTTTACTGCTTTTACCATATTTAAGTTCAGCTAATTTCTCAAAAAAATCTGAAGTGATCTCACGCGGTTTTTCAGCCAATGATGAGAGCGCTTTATCGCTTAATATGAATTCCTCGTGTGTCTGGAACAGAGTAGGGTCATCACTGACCTTGGTTAAATAGGATCGAAGAGCAAAGGATAGCTGCGTAGCTGTCTCGCTTGGGCTGAGATCGGATCGAGCAGCTTCTTCTATTGACTGTTTTGCAGAGATGAAGGCTTCGCGAGCACGTCGACTCTGCTGCGCTGCTGGTGATGCAAGAAATCTACGCAGAATGAAGTAAGCTGCTATGAGAATGATGCCGCCTAAGATGTATGCCCATAAAGGGAGAAATGGGTCTGGGAGCAGAGGAGATGGATCTGCCTCATCTCCGATCGTCATAGTTGTTGGATCAGGCACAGGCTCCAGCTCCAATGGAGGAGGCTGCTGCGGTG
>CALFDI010000072.1 GCA_937952875.1 uncultured Verrucomicrobiales bacterium | reverse complement strand
TTGCGAAGCTCAAGTATCTTGGACTCAGAAGCACACTTCTAGGCTTTGTCCTGACCACTGAGATCAAGCTCACAAAAGACGATCATTCTTCGACGCTTAATCTCACCCTACCCCTCAAAGGCTTAGAATCTTTTCGGGATTTATCGCCACTAACAGGAAAAGAGGCCATCATCGAAATGACATCGACGATCAATCGTTATCCAGTCTCAAAAGACGATACACTGAGTGCACAGATCGACCTGAAAGGCGTAGCTACATTAGATCCCTCTCAGCCGACATTTCTCTCCTCTGCCATCGTAGAACACACGATTAACGGACTCATTTTTACAGAAACCTCTCTGCCTGACCTAGCAGGCACGGTCTCTCTCACAGGAGACGATGTTTCCGTCACACTTGCATCTGAAACGCTTAGCATCTTTGGCGGATTCAACCTGACAGATCAGAACTACGATTACACAGTAGCTGGAGAAATCCCCGCACATCCTCTCATAAAAGATGTATTAGCGAAGTCCGCCCAACTCACCCTAGATCAACCCATTAGACTCTCTGCTACGGGTCTGGGTCTCGCACAGCCACTCACCCATAAAGGTGAATTACTCATACCTCAGGTATCATTTTATCACCCCGACGCGGGGCCTACGACCGTTACGACTTTTATCGAATCTGATTGGCCAAAGGCCCTTTCCATTCGCCACATAGATCTCGTTAATCCACTCGGATCCGCTCGGGCCTCGCTCTCATGGAAAGATGCTATTATCAACATTCATGACTTATCCGTAGAAGACGCGCGTGGTCAGTTGCTCAATCTTTCTGGACAGATTCCTTTCTCACAAAGCACTCAATCTATCGAGAGTCTGTTAGAAGACAAAAGACCTCTCTCCCTCGAACTCACAGCCAATGAGTGCTCAATCTCGAGATTACGAACCATTCTGCCCATTCCAGACAGCCCACTCACCGGACGCATCAATGGCGACTTTTCCGTGCAAGGGACATTTGCTGAGCCTGAATTAAATGGATCAATCACTGGCTCTGATTGGGACATTCAGTCTTTGGATGGGATCCGGCCGATTGATTTCTCAATCACCACTCAAACAGTCGATCAAACTCTTAACCTGAAAGGATCAATCCAAGAAGGAAAAGAAAGTCTCGCCAGTGTATCAGGAAGTTTACCGCTAGCTGTGACCTCATGGCTAAGTGCTGAAAAGAGCTTCGATACAACTCCTCTGAATCTCACAGTAAAAGCAGATAAAGTTCAGCTCGCGCGCTTCAGTAAAGTGCAGCCCGCGCTAGAGCGTATGGAAGGAGACCTTACGATAGACGTAGAAGTAGGAGGCACAGTAGCACGCCCAACCGTCCTTGGGAATGTAGTCACAAACATTGATAGACTACGTTTTGATAATGAAAACATCCCTGACCTCCGCGATTCTCAGCTCAATATCTCATTTAAAGAACGTCTCATACGAATAGAGCCGTCACGCCTAACAGGCTCTGGAGGTAAGTTCGATCTCAGCGGGAGCATTGACCTCGAAAATGACTCTCCTTTATTTAATATCTCCTTTCTCGCCGATAAAGCACTCCTCTACCGTGACGATGCCGTCAACGTCCGCGCAGATGCTCAGCTCCGCCTCAGCGGCACACTCGAAGATGCCCTTATTACTGGAGAAATCGCACTTGCAGAAACTCTCTACTATAAAGACATCGAAATCATTCCCTTCGGAGTGCCTGCATCATCAGTGCCAACGCCAACGGCGCCAAAAGTCAACTCTCCACCATCAGATACGACTCTGCCCATTCCCTCGCCATACTCAGACTGGCGTCTTGATGTGGCCTTTCGCACGAAAGATCCAGTTCTGATCCGAGGCAATCTCGCTCAAGGGCAAGTCAATGGAACAGGGTCCATCCGAGGAACACTCGCTATCCCGAGCATTACACTAGATGCAGAGCTGAATGACGTCGTCGCTGAACTCCCTCTCAGCCAGCTCACTATAAACAAGGGAGAAGTCACGCTCCGCCCTGGAGAAGGCTTCATCCCAAAGCTGAACATTCGAGGCATCTCGAAAGTTGGAGACTATCAGGTAAATGTTTTTGTGCAGGGCAAAGCAGATAACACAAAGATCATTTTTAGCTCGAATCCTCCCCTCCCCGAATCAGAAATTCTCACCTTACTCGCGACAGGAAGCACCAGTAAAGCACTCGAAGACGGACAAGTCGCATCGATGAAAGCCTTCCAACTTCTGGTAAATGAACTCCATAGGAAAATGCAGCGAGAGCGACCGGATTCTCTCGCTACAGGAGCACTCGAGACATTGAAAAAGATCGATTTAAAAGTTGGCGAGAACGATCCATTCAGTGGACGGCGCTTTAACTCTGTCACCCTCAAGCTGTCTTCTAAATACTATGCCTCTGCGGCTTTTGATCAGGAAGGAAACTCACGCGGCATTCTTATCTACGCACTTCGATTCTAAACGATGCTTTACCGCTTACTTTGGGCCGCGTTTGCCATATCACTCATCTTTTCGGCACAAGCTGAGACGCAGATCACTGTCCGTGGTCTCTCTGAAAGCCATATCGAAAAGATGCTACGCTCACTCGAAGGTCGCCTCTACTACGTTCGCAATAGACCAGCTGACACCTCCCGTGCAGATGATGCAGCCTACTACGTAAAAAGACATTTAAGATTAGAAGGCTATCGAGAAGCCGAAGTTGATTGGGAATTACCCGGAGATGGGAGCATTCTTCTAAAAGTGAACGACGGAACGCGATACTTGATGGGAGACATCACGGTTCTCAAGGCAGATGGCACTCCTGCATCTGATGAACACAAGGACTACGTGCTCCAGCCATTCAT
>CALFDI010000071.1 GCA_937952875.1 uncultured Verrucomicrobiales bacterium | reverse complement strand
ATACTCGGTTGCTTATTCGCCTTCCGCCCAGGAATGGTAAGAGAGCCTTCCCAATCACCCATCAAAGGGAAATCAGCAGGATTCTCCAGACGAGACGGTTCAGCTCCAAAGCACGAAAAAATCGAACCAACAGACAAAAAGACGACAGCTAGTAAACGAAATGGCGAACGGAAGCACATAATGAATAAGTGTTCCGCGAAAGAAGTCTTGTCACGATTTTTTAACCAAGATCGGTTTTCACGGGGAAAATTCATGAGAAAACAGGGAGTTGGGCCAAATAGAACTTACTCAAGGCCGAAAACAATTCCAACGAATGGTGTCCTAACAATCACACTGTCTTGAGTCTTCGATCTAAAAGTGGGCCATCATTACTCGATTTTCACTCTGGCCATAGAGAGAAAAATCCGGCAAGGCAGGGGCGTGTTAATCATTCGCAATCTCACCAAGACCTTTGGCGGCCGCACACTTTTTCAAAGTGCAGACATGACGATCAACTGGGGCGAGCGCGTCGTCCTCGTCGGGCCGAACGGTGCCGGAAAGTCGACCCTTTTTAAACTCATACTTAAAGAGGACGAACCAGATGAAGGCACAGCTGAAGTCGATGAATACGCCATTGTAGGATTCCTCGAGCAGGAGGCCGGAGATCCTGGTGAAGAGCAAATTTTAGAAATCGCCATGGGGATTAACCCCGAGATGATGGAGGCCGTCATGCACCTCCGTCAATGCGCCGCCGAAGGAGATGAATCCTCAGAAAAGTTCGGCAAGGCCACCGAAGTCTTTGCGAATAATAACGGTTACCAGCTCGAGCCCAAGGCGAAGAAAATCCTCGCAGGCCTCGGCTTTACCCAAGAGCAATTCACCGAGCCGGCGAGTTCCTTCTCCGGAGGCTGGATCATGCGTGCAAAGCTCGCACGGATTCTCGTGATGGAGCCAGATCTCCTCATGCTAGACGAGCCGACAAACCACCTCGACCTCATGGCTCTGATCTGGCTGCAGCGCTACCTTTCTAACTATCCTGGTGCTATCCTCCTCATCTCCCACGATCGTGACTTCATGGACACCATCGCTGAGACTGTCTATGAGATCGACCAAGAGAAGCTCATCTCCTACACGGGAAATTACTCCAGCTATCAGGAGCAGAAAGAAAAGCGCTTTGAAATCGTCCAAAAGGAATACCGCAATAAGCAAAAAGAGATCGATAAGGTCCAAGACTTCATCACTCGCTTCCGCGGCGTAGGCTCAAAGGCCTCTCAGGTGCAGGATAGAATGAAGCAGATCGAGCGGATGAAAGCCAAGCTCGTCAAACCAGTCCCACCACGGAAAAATCTCAGGTTCACTTTCCCACAGCCTCCTAAGAGTAACCAAAAGGTCGTCGAACTGAAAAAGGTCTCTAAAGCCTACGGTGATAACGTCATCTACAAAGATTACGAAATGACCGTAGAACGCGGCGAGCGCATCGTCCTCGTCGGCCCGAACGGTGCTGGTAAGTCCACCATGCTCAAGATGATGGCCAAGGTGCTCGAGCCAGATTCCGGCGAAGTCGATACCGGCTATCTCACGAAGCTCGGCTACTTCTCTCAGCACCGCGATGAGCATCTGAACGAGTCCAACACTGTCCTCGAAGAGGTCATGGAGGCAAATGGCGAGCTACGAGAAGAAGAAGCCCGCGCTATCCTCGGATCATTCCTCTTCCGCCGCACTGATGTGGAAAAGCGCATCCGTGTTCTCTCCGGAGGAGAAAAGAGTCGTCTCAACCTCATTAAGTTCCTCGTCGATCCGCCGAATCTCCTCCTAATGGACGAGCCGACCACGCACTTGGACATCATGTCTGTCGACGCCCTCGTCGCAGCATTGAAAAATTACGAAGGCACACTCGTCTTCATCTCACACGACGTGCATTTCATACGCTCTCTCGCCACCACGACTCTTCACATCCAGAAGGGCAACGTCACCCGCTATCACGGCGATTACGACTACTTCCTGGAAAAGAGCGGACTCAATGATGATAGAGCAGCCGTGACGAGTTAAGCGGCATGAAGATCGACATTATCACCCTGTTTCCCGACATGGCGCTCGCTCCACTGAGCGATAGCATCATGAAGCGGGCTCAAGCAGCTGGTCTTGTCGAGATTCAGGCACATAACTTACGTGACTGGGCCACGGATAAACGGCGCACAGTCGATGATGCCCCTTGTGGCGGCGGCCAAGGAATGGTCCTCATGCCTGGCCCGCTCTTCGCCGCTGTCGAAGAGCTGAAAACGCCACACTCCAAGGTGATTCTCATGACACCTCAAGGCACCGTCTTTCAACAAGCCACCGCACGCGAACTATCGGAAGAAACGCATCTTATACTCCTCTGCGGGCATTACGAAGGTGTCGATCACCGAGTCATCGAGCAACTAGTCGATCTAGAGCTCTCGATAGGTGACTACGTGCTTACAAATGGGGCCATCGCCGCCGCAGTCGTCACTGATGCCATCGTGCGCCTTCTCCCTGGGGCACTTGGCGATGCACGCTCATCTGTGGAAGAGTCCTTCACTGACCCTCATCTGCTAGAAGCTCCCGTCTATACCAAACCGAACTCTTTCCGTGGCCATGACGTCCCAGCCGTCCTCCTCTCCGGCGATCATAAAAAAATCCTCGAGTGGAAAAGCCACGCGGCAAAACAGCGCACACAAGAGAATCGACCAGATCTCGGTGAATGCTAGGTCTTTACACCTCGTGACGAACTGATCATATCACCTCCATGTCCCGCACCTCTGCCAGTATTCGCCGCGCCGCCGTTAAAGCCCTTGGAGCATGGGCGAAAGGCCACGTTTACGCGGACACACTCGTCGCAGAAAAGGCAAGAAACCTCGACTTATCTCCATCAGATCGAGGACTGCTCAATGCCATCGTCCTAGGCGTCCTCAGAAATAAACGTCTTCTCGATCACTGGATCAGCGGACTAAGAAAAGGAAAACTCGATGATGAGACTCGAGACTTCCTGCGCATCGGACTCTGCCAGCTGTTCATTTTAGAAATCAGCGAGCACGCCGCACTTAATGAAACTGTCGAAGCTGCTCCTCAGAGAACACGCGGCCTCGTCAATGGAGTTCTCAGAACAGCTCAACGCGAAGGAGTCACTCCATCGGATGAGCTCGCAATCCAGCACTCTCACCCAGACTGGTTAGTGCAGAAATGGGCAGAATCTTTTGGCGAGGATAAGACTCTCTCTCTCTTAAAGTGGAACAATCAGCCAGCACCTACCATTGCTCGCCTGAACCCACTCAGACCAGATAAACATCAAGACATTCTAGAGTCTGAAAAAGTTCACTCGATCGACTCCGCGCCTGGATTCCTTGAAATCAAGGGAAATATCCCTCGCGAATGGTTAAAAGAGGGCTCCATCTATATTCAAGACTTGGCCACACGCCACTGCATCACACTTTTAGCCCCTAAACCCGGCGAAGTGGTAATAGATGCCTGTGCGGCCCCTGGAGGAAAGGCAGCACTGGCAGCAGCAGCTATGCATAATGAGGGCAGACTCATCTGCACTGATAGCAACAAGAAGCGCCTCCCTCGCCTCTTGGAAAATCTGACAAACCTAGGCATCACTATCGCGGAAACGTCATCACACGACTGGACTCAGGCGCCTCCCCCCGAGCTAATAAATAGCTGTGATGCTATTCTTTTAGACGTCCCTTGTTCGAATACTGGAGTTCTCCGTAGACGAGTCGACGCCCGTTGGCGCCTCAGCCCAGAAGACATCACAGCAATCACAGTCATTCAGAGAAAAATCCTCACTCATGCACTCCAGGCAGTCAAAAGTGGAGGCCGAATCGTATACTCCACATGTTCGATTGACTCAGAAGAGAATTCTCAGCTGATCAAAGAATTTATAGCAAAAAATAGCGATGTCTCTTTATCTCAAGAGATTCAAATTTTTCCTCATGAGCATCAGACAGATGGAGCCTACGCGGCCCTGCTCATAAAACATTAAAACCCGTGCATGACCACGCTCGACCATTTCATAACCGAGCTCATTGATCGATCTCAGCGCCGCGGACTCCTCCGCAGGCAACTCACAGGAATCGATCTTCTACTCACTGTTTTTCTCAACTTTTTCACTCAGAGAGCGGCCGCACACTCAATCGATACCAGCGGCTTACACTCTGAATTGACTGCTCATGGCCAGAAAGGAGAAGCCTGGCGTCACATCCGGCTACACTGTGGATGTCAGCTCATAGGCTGGCCGTTTGGCCACTGGATTTCACGCCTCGCAGATCAGTTAGATAGGAAGCAAGCGAATCAAGGACGGCACGAATCCTATGTTGAACTTGTATGTAATCAAGCAGGCCTCCGATGCGGGAAAATACTGTCTCACTATTTCGAGAAGAAGCTCACTCTCGAACAAACACGTCACGAACTTAAGCTAACCCTTGCCGAGAGGCCATCTTCTGCCTAATACTTCTTTCTATACCCAATGATGTCTGCGCTTAAATCTCTAATCGTGATCCTGTTCCTCCTCGTAGCAGTAGGAACAGCAGCCTTCCTCTGGATGAGTAGCTCAGACCTCAAGGCAACCTATGTAGAACCACCAAAACCTGTCCTCACCCAAGCCCAGATCGAAAGGCTTAAACCTAAAGTCACTATTCCTGACACTGCAAAGCCCATCAGTCTCACGAATAAAGCTGGGAAAACAATTTCCGCTCACCTCATTTCTAAGTCTGAAAATAAAGTGGAATTCATCAGCGATGGGAAAAAATACACTTTGAAGCTCTCAGTCTTCGACGACCGCACACAAAAGGAAATCCGCAACTGGAAGCCAGCGAGCTAACTGATCTTTTTTCAAATAATAAGTGACTCTTGAACCAGAAATACTCTCTTAAGAGCTGTTCACTCACTTTAAAGATCATCTAGACTCCGCGCTTCAACGGAATCTGTTGAGATCTCTATAACCATAGGCCTGCAACAGACTTCACAATCATAATCTATTTCCCCTCCTCCCTCTTCCGCAAATTCGACTGATACCGAAAAAGGCTCGAAACACGTTGGGCAAGTTACTTGCATCAAATTCATCTATCTCTATATTATATCTGAAC
>CALFDI010000070.1 GCA_937952875.1 uncultured Verrucomicrobiales bacterium | reverse complement strand
TGTGAAGAGAGTCGACGTGGAGAACGTGGAGATGAGCATGGCGACAGATGCGATGACTGCAGCCTTGAAGAATATAGCGAGCACGCCGGCCTGCATCACCCAGGTCGGCCCTTGAGGAGCCATTGACTCACGGAAGATCTCGATCGTGGCCTCATCCGCTCCTCGCTTGCTCAGAACATCTGCAGCCTCATTGACGATCCCACTCATCCGCACCTCTAGCAAGATGACTGTGAGGATATCCATCACGACTAAAGATACAAAAATCAAGAGAAGGATGCCACCTAGCTTGCCAACAAGATAATCGAGCCGTGGCACTGGCTTTGCCAAGATCGTGTAGAGTGTGCGGTCCTCCACGTCCTTTGGAATGAGGAGAGCTGTGCCTACGATCGCGAAGATGGTGGAGAACAATGCCATTCCTCCGAATGCCCAGCTCTTGATCGTGGTCAGCTTCTGCTCTGCTTCGATGTCTGGGCCTGCGGTGAAGGGCAGTTCGAAGAAATTCGCTCCGATCAGAAGAATCGCAAAGGCGGCAAGGAAATAGAAGACCTTCATCCGCACGAGCTGCGTGAAGGTATTCGTAGCGATGACGATGCTACGGTGCAGGGAGAAGAGGCGCGGCTGGTTCATGCTGATGTCTCTCCTTCCTTATTTGAAGCGGTTTGCTTAATAGTTTCCTTGAGGAAAAGAGATTCGAGAGTGGTGCGAGGATTACCCTTTCGCAATAGCTTGGCAGAACTGTGTGAGGCGATCAATTGCTCCATCTGAGCGAGTAGCTCTTCACTGGCACCTTCTAGAATGAACTCTGTCTGGTCTTCCACGGCGATGAGATCTTCTAATCTGCCTTCTTTGACCAGCTGTCCTTCGAAGATGATGCCCACATGGTCGCATACCTCCTGCACTTGCTCGAGGAGATGGGAACAGAGAAAGACCGTCTTCCCCTGCTCGCGTAGCTTAAAGACGAGATCTCGTATTTCCCGTGAACCAATCGGATCTACACCAGCAGTTGGCTCGTCTAAAATAATCAACTTGGGATCTTGGACGATCGCTTGAGCGAGGCCGATACGCTGGAGCATGCCTTTCGAGTAGCCGCCTAGGCGTCTATCTTTCGCCGAAGTTAGGCCGACGAGATCGAGCAATTCATTTACCTTGTCCTCAAGAGACTTCCCACGCATCCCACAGAGCTTACCGTAGAACCGGATCGTCTCAGCACCTGAGAGGTGTTTGTAAAAGTAAGGATTCTCTGGGAGGAAGCCGACGTCATTCCGCGAGTCCGTCTTGCGCGAATTCTTTCCAAAAATAGAGCATGTCCCAGAGGTCGGCTCGACGAGGCCGAGAAGGGCCTTCATCGTCGTGGACTTCCCTGAGCCATTCGGTCCGATGAGACCGTAGACTTCACCTTGCTTGATCTGCAGGCTGACATTTTTGACTGCCTGCAGCTTTCGCGTCCGCATGGGAGTGGGGAACTCCTTGCAGAGGTTTTGGATATCGACTGCGAGTGCTTCTGCCATAGATCAGCGGGAAGGTAAGCAGCACTTTTTCTTCCTGCAACTGCAGAGCGTATCAGCTTTTTCGCAAAGATCACGCGGGGCAGTAAAAAACGCCCGACTCTATAAGAGCCGAGCGTTCGCTAAATAATAAGAAAAAATGTGTCTGAAGGAGATTATGACTTCTTCAGAAGGTCGCGGATCTCCTCGAGGAGGACTTCCTGCTTAGGCGGCTCAGCTGGTGCTTCTTCTTCCTTCTTCTGCATAGCTCCGAGAACCTTTTTAATCACGATGAACACAACAAGTGCTAACATGAGGAATGAAATCAGCTCTGTGATGAATGCTCCGTAATTAACAGCAACTTCTGGCACCGCAGCAGTTGTTACTTCACCGGCTGCATTTTTCACCTCAGCAACGCCTTCCTGTAAGACATACTTCATTTTGGTAAAATCCACTTTTCCAAGAACTTGACCAAGTGGCGGCATGAAAACATCTGAAACAAGCGATTTAACTACTGTTGCAAAAGCGCCACCAATGATGATGCCGACAGCCATGTCAACGAGGTTACCTTTAAAAGCAAATTCTTTAAATTCTTTAAGCATAAGTTTATGGGATTAAGTGAGAGCAGTAATTATCTGCGTCTTAGCGATTGTTCAATGTTTATTGTAACTCGCGGTAATTGTCCTTTACCTGAAGGGATGAGGTGAATACGCATTTCCGCACAATGAATGGCGGTCCACACCTGTATGAAAAGCTTTCCCTCACATCCGTGGGTCTTGTCGTAGGGCTATATCTCGTTGCGAGTCATGTCTATGCATTACTCAACCCAGAGCAGACCATGGCGACTTTGAAGAAGATTCATCGCAGCCGCACTCCAGGTCTGGTGATTCTCACCATTTCTATGGCGTGGTTCTGGCTCCTCATCATTCCGACGAAGTGGGGCTTCCTCACATCTCTGTCTATGGATCTCGGGGAGTTTAATAAAATTAAGCCCATTCTCGCTCTCGTCACACCGTTGGTTTATTTCCTCGTCGCATCCCACGTCAGAGAATTTATCTTTGTGCGTTCGCTTGGTTTACTCGCATTACTGGTCGCCTCCCCCATCTTAGAGGCAGCTTTTCTCAAGGAGCCCGTTACACGTCTACTACTCGCCTTTTTCGCCTACGCCCTCATTATTAAGGGGCTCTTCTGGATCGGGACGCCATATGTCTTCCGCGATGCTGTGACATGGCTGACGAAAAGCGCCGGCCGCTTTAAGGGCTTTGCCATTGGCGGGGTCGTCTATGGCGTGATTGTTCTGCTCTGCGCAGTCATTTTCTGGCGGGGCCATTAAC
>CALFDI010000069.1 GCA_937952875.1 uncultured Verrucomicrobiales bacterium | reverse complement strand
AATCCATGATTGTATAAGTGGTTAGATGTGAAGCTATAAAGCTGGCTTAATGAGTGTTAAGAGATGGCGATGGTGTGTGTTGCATTGTCCTGCTCTGCCTTAGGCAAAGTTAAGGTGAAGACTCCATTTTCTAAGGCTGCTGAGATTCCCGTCGTGTCGACATTTCTCGGAAGTTTCCATGTCTGACGAGATGCTGAGACGAATGGCTGATCATCATCTTTCGTGTCGACTTTTAAGGTGAGTGTTCGGTTTTCTATTTGAATGTCGATGTGCTCTTTCTGAACTCCAGGTAAGTCGAGGGATAAGGCAAAGGCCTCATCTGTCTCAGTGATGCGCTCGGCAGTCTGCCCGTGTCCGGTAAGTCCGGATAGAATACGATCAAAGTTCTCGAAAAGAGAGTTGCTGCTATATGGATTAAGTAGATTCATAATTGATTTTAAATTGTGTGTGCCGTTTCTATTGCAGCTAACGATCCAGATTGATCTTAAATGAATTTAAATCATTTATTTAAAGTGAGTTATTTGCATTTTTACGTTGTATGAGTGATTTAGTATTCATCAATAATGAGACAGTTTGACACACTGTTTTGTCTCAGATGTGACGAAATTTAGGAGCGACTGGGTGTTGGAATTGGCTACTCTTCTCGCATGCCAGACGATGTCTCATGTCTCATCAGTTCAGTGTCTTCAGAGAAAGAATTCACAGAGCTAGAGCTCTGGGATGATCAAGTCGCCCGATCTGCAGCTGAGTGCATGGGTATAGACTCATACTTGGCGAAGCTTACGAGGAAGGCGCCTTTACTCAGGGTGTATCGCTGGTCAGAACCTGCCATCAGTATCGGTTATTTCAGTGATTGGCCTCAGTCTCTCGATACGGGAGTCACGTGTGTGCGCCGTATCACAGGTGGCGGCTTAGTTGATCACCGTGAATGCTTCACCTACACGCTGATTATTCCACGGACTTTTTCCCTAGCTCGTCGGCCTGCCAGAGAGAGCTACTGCGTGATTCATAAGGCTGTCGCAGAGATTTTAGGGAATCACACACAAGTCTTGAGCGAAGATAGCTCAGCTGAACGGAAAGGATTGTGTGCTTCAGAGGCTGTTCTTGGAGATATTGTCTGCCGTGATACGGGGAAGAAGTTGGCAGGTGCAGGCCAGAAACGCACCCGAGATGTATTGCTTCATCAGGGCTGTGTCTGGGCAGAGGTCAACTTATCAGAATTCGGGCGCAGCTTAGCGTCTCTCTTGGCTGAGAATTATCAAGAAGTCTGTATTTCTGTGGATGAAAACGACCTTAGAGACGAGAGCGACCGCTTCTCTCATTAATCGTTTTTCTTCTTTTCTCTAAAGAAAATCGCAAAAATCAAAGCAACTGCTGCTGCCATAATGATGGGTTGCTGCCAGACAGTGCTCCATTGGCGAAGGGTTTGAAGCAGGAGAGTTGGCTCGACTGAGTCCGGTATGGAGAACTCGAACATGCGCACAAGCTTTTGGCTAAGGCTCAATGACTCATCACCACGTCCATGCGAGATGGCTTCTTTTAATCCATCATATCGGGTGACAAATCCGAATCCTGATGAGCCAAAGGCGAACTTATAGCCGATGAACATTCCTAGTCCTTGTGTGAGGAATATTAAGAGTGATTGAGCCTGACTACGGATTTCCGGAGGAGCCACTCGATCTGTATACATGAAGCCTGCGACGAAGAAAAAGTCGTAACATATGCCATGTAAGGCGATTCCAAATAAAATCATCCAGACGACGCGGTCTTCTGCTCCCAGAGCGAACAGCCCGTATCGAGCGGCCCAGGCGAGCATGCCAATGAGGAGCATCTTTTTCACCCCAAGCTTTCGGAAGAGAAAGGGGATAATCAGCATGAATATGACCTCTGAGGCCTGACCCAGACTCATGACTGCGGCAGGTTGAGTAAATCCTGCACTCTCCAGGAAGTTCTGAGTGATCCCGTAATAATACGCGAGTGGGATACAGATGGCGAATGAGCAGAAGAGGAAAACGGCGAAATTCCGATTCTTCAGCAGCTTCCATGCATCTATCATAAAGAGAGATTTGGCAGTGATCGCTTGCCCCTTTGCAGGTGCCGGAGTGAAGGGGAGGAAGAAACAAAAGACTCCAAGAGCTGCGGAGGTCACAGCAGCAAGAGCAAGAATATTCAGATTAGCAGACCAGCCAAGCGCCGCTACTAAGAGGCCTGCGATAATCCAACCAATCGTGCCCCAGACACGCACTTTAGGAAATGTGAGTTCATCTAAATGCGTAAAGGCGACACTATTCGAGAGCCCAAGAGTTGGCATGAAGCTGAGCATATATGCGAGCATGAGAGCGACGACCGTTTCGCCTTGAGCTGCTTCAGCTGCTCGATAGATCCCAAACATCAGTCCAGCTCCGACAAGGAAAAGGACGCCTAAGACAATCTGTGCGGGAAAAAAACGATCTGCGATAACGCCAATCACCAGAGGAGCAAAGATCGCTGCGAGTGGTGCTGCTCCATAGGCCTGTGCAGTGAACTCTCCTAAACCATTTGATGAAAAGCTCAGGCCGAGAGTCGCAAACCAAGCCCCCCAACAAAAGAACTGTAAGAACATTAAAACGGAAAGCCGTATCACTGGATTTTGAGCTGTCATAAGGTGTGCTGACGTGACTCTAAGCGCATGACTCTGAGCGTGCACTCTTGAATTATGAAAATCTCCTGCTTTTCTGTCGTAGAAAATATCATGCCACATTCGCCGACTCCTTCCTCACGCCGTTCTTTCTTAAAAACATCAGGTCTAGCCTCTGCATTGACCCTCAGTGGAGCTTCGGCTCTTTTGGGTGAAGACGAAGCTCAGGCGCCGCTTAAGATCGGTGTCGTTGGTCTAGGCGGACGTGGGAATGGAGCCGTCTACGATAGCATTAATGCTGACCCGGGCACCGTCCTCTGGGCGATCGCTGATGTCGACGAGGGTGTCGTGACAGCCAGAACTAAGGAATATAAAGAAAAATTCGGCAAGAGGGCACAGCTGGAAGAACGGGCTTTTACAGGCTTTGATTCCTGTCAGAAGGTTATCGACAGTGGCATTGACGTTCTTGTTTTAGCGACTCCACCTGCATTTCGTCCAGGTCACATCAAGGCCGGCTTCGATGCGGGAAAACATGTCTTTGCTGAAAAGCC
>CALFDI010000068.1 GCA_937952875.1 uncultured Verrucomicrobiales bacterium | reverse complement strand
AGCATCCCAACCTCTAAATCGGTTCTCAAAGAGACCACCACTAATGTAGTTCTCTTCCGAAGTAAAGTTGATGACGGTGCCATTTAATCCGATGAACGGGTTGCTTTGGTCCACTGCTGTCACGACAAGACCAGCGACTTGTCCAACTCCTGGATCACCGCCGATATCAACGTTGATGATGAGATTACCTTCCCCGTCTGTTTGAGTTCGAGAAAGAGTCAATGGCTGCACAGGTCCCTGTGAATTCCGGACATCAGAGACAGAAACACCGATGTCTGAAACATTTTTCACCCAAGTCGAAACTGGATCATTACTTCCTACCGGAGCAGTCGTCAGCAGCTGCACATCATAGAGGAGGCCATTATTGAGTCCTCCGATGGTCAACGTAAGTTCAACTTCAGAGCCAATTTGATTTTCGATCAAAATCCCATCATGAAAGACTCGATCGGTAAATAAGGTTCCGGTGTAGCTTCCTACGTTCGCTTGGCCGTATCCGAGCGTGTTCGAGGGAGACCCTCCACCATTGAAACTGGAGATACCAAGATTGACATCCGTGAGTGTCGTTCCATTGATATTTCTAAGAGAAATACCTGACCGTGTCTCCTGAGCACTAGAATTTGAAAGGTATTCTACGATATTATATCCAGCTTGAGAACCAGCCCCTGGAGTGGGATTGGCGTCGGAGCTTTGAAAATCAATCGCTAAGCTATCACCAATGGAGAGATTCGAAGCGGTAGCACTTGGAATCTCGTTAATCGAATACTGACGCAGCTCTTCAAGCTCCGTATCGCTGAGAGCACAGTCGAAAACTGAGAAATGAGCCATTGAACCACTGAAATGAGAAACGGTCGCTCCAGCGGAACCTCCTAAGCTAAGATCGGAAACCTGCATCAAGGGCGTATGGAGACCATTCGACGCGGAGAAAGTCTCGTGCTCCTGACCATCGATCACGATGCGATAATGTCCTGCTGCATCATCCCAGACGAAGACCACAAAGTGCCAGCCTGCCTCGAGTTCATCGCGGATGTAAGTCCTCTCGAAACCAGACTCCCTCGCGCTAACACACAAGGTTTCACCGTCCGCTAATGCAGAAAAGCTACCAGTCACCGCAAGGTCTTGCCCACTGCTATCACCATAACGGAAGAGAACTTGCGATGAACTCGAGGCAGTCACCGTCTCTGGGAGATTAACCCAAAATGCAATCGTTTGAGCGGTCACTCCGACATCACCCATATCGACTCGCCCATCCTCGCCATCAAAAAGAACACTACTCGATCCTGCAAAGGTTCCAGAATTCATAGTGCCGTCGACTCCATTGCTCAAGTTTCGAGCAATTGGAGGGGCACCATCGTCAAGTGGCCAGTAGGATACCGCATTGACATAATCGGCAGCGAATTCGGTGTAGGAATTCCACACGCTGACATTTGATCCAGTGCCATTAATGCGAATATATCGTCCGAAGGTATCGGGAATATCATACGCTTCGAGTTCTAGAGTGGTTCCACTACTTTGTGCATCGAGCACGGAAACCCAGTTGGTCGCGTCGAGTGAAATCTCAAAATTCAAATTATATACGCGTTCGTCACCGAGATACGTCGCGAGAGAGATTTCGCGAATGAGGCTCATATCACCGAGATCAAACTGCATCCAGTTAGGCCCCTGACCAGTCCACCGAGTTGACAGGTCTCCGTCCAATACAGTTTCAGGCTCGAAGCCCGGAGTGGAACTCACAACACTCGCTGTAGCTACGATAGGATCGGGCGCAGAGGCTGCCTGCGCTAGAGCAGGGCAGAGTATCAAACACAACCGTAAGATTCGGTTTTTAAACGCGGGCATGTTTGGTTGTTTATCGAAAAATTACTTTAAGTCTACAGAAAAGTATAAAGCTAAATATAAACCTAAAGTATAGGCATCATCTTACAACAAAAGACACCTAGTGTAGAAAACTTCGACACTTCCCATTATGAGACAATATACATCTTTGAGAAGCAGTCACTTGCAGACATCATTCGCCAAACATCTTAATTGCTGATAAGATATCAGATGGCGTTTTCACTATCCTTCCTCGGAAGAAGCAAGGAACAGCATAGAGCATCTCAAGGCAGTAATTTCAAAGAAAAACGACACCTACCTAGATGCTAGAAACACGATGAAACCATTCATCTGACTGAAGAGAATTTCAAAAATCTCAAAAAATACCTATCAGTAGGTAGATTTTATTTGACTCATGCAAATCGAGAGTATATACACCTCCCGTAACCTACCTAATGGTAGATCAAATTAAAAAATACAAATTCATGTCTCAATCAGCACTCATCATCGGAGGATCCACTGGAATCGGTCTCGACACAGCTAAGCGTCTCGCAGGACGCGGCGTAGCAGTTACAATTGTCGGGCGCAGTCAGGATAAACTAGATAAAGCCGCAGCAGAAATCACCGCAGCAGGCGCACCAGAAGTCAACACAGTCTCTCTCGATCTCTACGACGCAGCAGCTGTCGACGCTTACATCGCTAAGCTCGACGCATGCTCATCTTGCGGGCCTGACTATCTTGTAAACTCTGCAGGCTATTTTTCTCCAGCTCCATTCCTTGAGCATACACGTGAGAATTATGCTCAGTATCATGGAATTAACGAATCCATGTTCTTCATCACACAGGCTGTGGCTAAGAAAATGGCTGCGAAAAAGTCAGGTAGCATCGTGAACATCGGTTCCATGTGGGCTAAGCAAGCCATCAAAGCGACACCATCATCAGCCTACTCTATGGCAAAGGCTGGACTTCATGCCATGACTCAGCATCTCGCCATGGAACTCGCCGATAGCGGCATCCGTGTCAATGCGGTCTCACCAGCAGTCGTCGAGACACCGATCTACGGCGCCTTTATCGAGCCTACCGAGATCCACTCAGCTCTTCAGGGCTTTAATGGATTCCACCCAATCGGTCGTATCGGCCAGCCAGCAGACGTCGGCGCAGCTATTGACTTCCTTCTTAGCGATGCTGCTGGATGGGTCACTGGTGCCATCTGGGATGTTGACGGTGGCGTCATCGCAGGCCGTAACTAATCAAAGCCCTAAATAGCTTCGGCATAACACCCCCTAAAGTGCTGCCTACCATTTCCGAATGAAATAGTAGGTAGCACTTTCTCTCTTCCTCTAACACGTTATGAACTCAGATATACATCAGAATGTCGCCCTACTCCCCGATCAGCTTGAGTGGAAAAACACCGACTCGCCTGGCGTCGAGCAAGCTCTGCTAGACAAGGTCACATGGGAAAGTTCATACCTCCGTATTCAGAAAAATAGCCCTCTCCCACAGTCTGATGATTCTGAAGAATACTTGATCCTTAGTGGATCTCTTAAGTCTAGTGATCAGACATTTTCTGCAGGAGACTACTTGCGCTACCCATCTGGACATGAGCGGACACTCAGCTCTGGATCAGAAGGAGCACTCGTCTTCAGGAAAAAAGGTCATTTTGAAAGCAATGACACAACCTCCCTAACAGCCTCTGCAAACTCTAACCAATGGCGCCAAGGCATGGTCGCAGGCTTATCAGTCATGCCTCTCCACTCTCATCATCATGAGAGTATTGCCTTTGTAAAATGGGCACCTAACACCCAGTTCAATCCACACATTCATCCTGGTGGTGAAGAAATCATCGTCCTCGAAGGCACCTTCCACGATGAACATGGCTCCTACCCCACAGGCTCTTGGCTACGAAATAAACCGTATAGCCAACACACACCACACACAGAAGACGATGGAGCCCTCATTTACGTGAAAACTGGCCATCTTCCTCCTCTCACACAGTCTTAAAATCTCATCTATAGCAAAAAATATTATGAAACATCATACAGAAGAAACAGCTCCAGCAGGTTCCCTTCCTGCCCTGAAGGGCCTCACCGAAGCATTCGGATGGACGCCAAATGTCCTCCGCGTATTCGCAGGATCACCCGTCCTTATCCAGAGCTACCAAGCCATCGCTGACATTATTGCAAAAAACTCCGCATTCACAGCAGCTGAACAAGAGATCATCCAAGTCGTCAATAACGTCGAAAACGACTGCGGATATTGTATGGCAGCGCACAGCACAGTCATAGAAATGAAAGGCCTTCTTCCTGCTGATCAGCTCGAAGCACTTCGCACAAGCGCGCCGCTCGCAGATGCTAAACAAGAAGCACTTCGCACCTTTGCTCTCGCAATCTTTACGAAACAGGGACGCCCTAGCTCATGCGATATCGATGCCTTTAAGTCAGCTGGATACACAGACGAGCACATCCTAGAGATTGTCACTCACATGGCATTTAAAGTCATCACAAACTATACCAACCACCTAGCTGAACCTGAACTAGACGAACCATTCCAAGCAAAAGCATGGACTAAAGCTGCTCCCGCACCCACTGCTGGAGGCTGAGGCGTTTAATATCAATATCCTGCGTGACAGGATAATTCACTGATAACACCCCTTACTGCGCACGCAGTGAGGGGTTTTTAGTGCCGTTTTATAAAAGTCTTACTCATCTACTAAGAGCTTAAGAGCAGAATCACTCACCTTTTTCAGATGAGTATCCTGGCCAGTCACACCAGCAAATGTAATCGCACCTTCCAAAGCTGAGAAAATGAGTGACGCCACGCTTTCTCTCTTTGACGCAGACCAGTCTGGCCTCTCCGTCTTAAGAGCTTGCTTTAACCAAGCGATATTCTTTTCACTAAAACTCTGCAGACTCTCACAAATAGGAACACCAAGCTTACCTGACTCTCCTGCCATCACACCGCAGAGACAGGGATTACAGCTATTTTGAAAAGCCGCGTTAAATGCATCGACGTAGAGCTTTATAGGGCGCTTTCTCTCAGTAGGATCACCGAGAGAGAGCATAAAGCGATCAGTATAGCGCTGAACGACAGCTAGCCCTAGGTCTTCTTTACTAGGGTAATGGTAATGGATGCTCGCACTCTTAATACCTAGCTCATCAGCAATCTGACGAAAACTAAACGAGTGATAACCACCACTACGAATCATGCGCTCGGCTATATCAAGAATGGACTCAGCTGTATCGGACATCGTTAACTATCACATGATAGACAGCTCTTACGAATTGGTCAAGCTATGCGCGCCTCCAGCAAGAACGCCCAGAATTCTTCAGAGATCTTAGTAGAATTCTGTCGCCTTGATTCACCTTTCATTTATAGATTTTTAAAAATCTCCAAAAAACTTAAACTTCCTTCCGGTATAAAAAACTGCTTTGAGAAAACATACTGGCCGTTTTCGCGTCGCAACGTGACAGTCTCTTTCCCCGACCGTCTCCAACGAAGTTTTTATGATGCTCAAGTCATTTAATACAGGTGATGCAAAGGCTCTCGTTGATCGCACTCACCCCTCAATTTACAAACTGATGAATGGTCAGAACAATTTCGAAAAAAACCTCATCGCAGGGGCCAAACAGATCATAGAATGTGGAATCGTCATTGAGTCATTAAACGTTGGACTACCAGACAGACTCTACAGGGCAGGCCATGAATATGTGTGCTTTGTCCCAAAGACCTCTATCATGCAAAATGGAGACAAACGCTTCAAAAGCATTTCTTACATCGTGGCTATCAAAGGCAATGACGCAAAATGGCGTTACCTAGACGGCGCGGGAGCACGGCGTAACCCGAACCAATTATGGAAACTATTGCCTAGACTCCCCAAGACCATTGAGCTTCCTGAAAATACAATCTCACTGATCGAAGCTGATTAAAACTACCTCTACAGTAACGAAAACACAGTAGATCTAACATCCGACCGATTGACTCCCAGCTGAGACCTCGTTACTTCTGTAATCCGTTTATCTCTTGCTGATTTCTTATCACTCGTCTGGCTACGAATTGAGCTTCTTTCGGCACCCACTTTTCCCAGCCATCTTCTCCGGCTTCGATCATTTGCATGACTTCACGAGATGTTTTATTCAGCAGTTCTTCATCACCAGTATCTATGCTTACGATCTTTTTGTTCTGCAGGAAGTGATCGTAGAGACAGGCGAACTTTTCCGGAGCAATGAAGCTCTCTGCTGAGACGAGTTCATCTGTCTTACGCTGCTTCCACGGATAGACGAAGAGCTGGACACTGTTTTTAAAGAGTCGACCAAAGGACTCAAGAATTCCACCTGGGAGATTCTCGGACCACTTTTCTTTGAAGAGCTCATTGAGAAGGCCAATGCTGAGGATGATAGCGATCGGCTCTGAGGTATAGCGACTCAGGAAGGTGGCTATTCTATGGAACTCAGGGCAGCGTGATATGAGCACTGTTTTCCCGAGTCTCTGGAGTGAGTCTGCGCGGTCGAGAAAGTCCTCATGATCGACGAGGTCGCCGTCTCGAAGGAGGTTATTCATGGTGATCTCGCACAGCT
>CALFDI010000067.1 GCA_937952875.1 uncultured Verrucomicrobiales bacterium | reverse complement strand
TTCGAGTTCGCCTCCAGAAGAGTCCCTATTAGAAGATGAAAGGGAGGACGCATGAAGGTGATATTTCTCGCCCTCTTTGGCTGTTGTCTTTTGTGCATTAGTGCAAATGCTCAACAACCAATAGATGAATCTGAGATAGATGATGGTGCCGACGTCTCTGCTGGAGATGCAGCTGTCTCACGTGAAAAAATCATTGAACATATCGGTGATCCCATTCCGTGGACAGAAGGTGATGAAATCGCTTTGGACAAAGGCGAAATTGCAGTGGGCTATTACCTCTTAGGCCTACCAGCACGTGCTTCTCAAGATTACTTTCCAGAGCTGCCAACAGTCGTTCCAGAACTGCAGGAGCCTGAGAGCTACGATGAGCCTGAAGGGATTGACCGGACTTGGATCAATAAAGAAAGCTTAGTCGAGTATTTCGTGAAAAAGCCTGAAAAGGAACTCGTTGACCCTCAGGGTCTCTTAAGTCGCCAAGCTTATACAGATCGGAGTGCCTTTCTAACGTATCACCGTCGTGATTCGAATATACCAATTTATATCTATCTCTTTGATGGGCCTCAAGAAGTGCCAGCTGGTTATGATGTCCAAGCTCAACTTAAGAGCCAACTGTCGGGTCAGGGGTCAGCTCTTCTAGCTTACTATTTCCTTGGTAGGCCTGATAAATCACAAATTGCAATGAGTCCGTCTATTCGTCAGTCATTATCTCTGTTAGAGTATCGCAGAGTTCTTGAAAGCGCCATGAGCGAGGCTGCTGAAAAGAGTGACCCCGTTGACCAGTTAGAGAATTTTGCCGTCCAGCTCTCCATACGGATGTATTGGATAGAGCGTGCCATGCGTGAAGCTGCAGAGAGCCAATCTAGTATTCAGGGATTATCGGGAGTGCTGCCGTCTGCTCAAGCAAAGACAACATCTGGAAAGTCAAAGCAAGGAAGTCGCTCGATTCTCTTACTGCTTCACCAATTTGGGAGTCACATATCAGCTGCGGCGATCATCCTGTTATCAGGTTTTGCAGGGTGGTATGCAAAAAAGCTCAACTACAAGAAAAAGCGTTACTACTTTCCTGAACATGATAACTCTACTCGACTAGCTGCACCTCATGCAGCGGGTGTTGGTGCTGTGATCCATTTCAGAAGCCCTCAGATACCTCCATCTTCTCAGCGCGAACAAGTGCCGGATTACATTCAAAGATATTAGAAACGACTCATCACTATGGATTGGGATAAACGCTACGCAGAAGAAGATACTCCATGGGATAAAGGGGCCGCGCATCCAGAACTAGAGCGCTTGCTCTTGGAAGGTGCTTTTGCGGATTGGTCTGGTTTAAGTATTGTCGCTCCAGGAGCTGGACGTGGATACGATGTCTCGGCTCTCGAGACTGCTGGGGTTACTGCTTTTGGCGTAGATATCTCTCCGCTTGCTGTTGAGACTGCTGTGACTGATAAAATGATTCTAGGTGACTTTATTTATAGTGAGTCTAGTAAGTGGAGCGAAGGGCTGTCAGGGATCTGGGAGCATACCTGTTTTTGTGCTATTCCCCCGGAGATGCGTTCAGATTACGTATCTGCCTGTGCCAGATTATTAAGGCCTGGCGGTTTGCTGCGAGGCATCTTTTTTCTTAATCCAGATATGGATCGAGGCGAAAATGGTCCGCCGTTCGGGTGTCCTCAGGCTGAACTCTTTGAGCACTTTTCCTCGGACTTTGAGATACTTGAGTCACACATTCCTCTGCAGACTTACTCTGGTCGCGAGGGGAGAGAGCTATTCGTTGAAATGCGAAGAAAATAAAGCATGCCTTCATCTCCACATTCTGTGTTGAGGCGACGTGTTCCGACGGGAGCATTGATGACGCTTGCGTGGATGATTGGGATAGCGTGGGTATTGGAATTACTGGATGTTATGTATCCTGCAGGATCTCTCACAGATGCCTATTTAGGGATGCGTCCGCGGTCCTTAGGTGGTCTCATAAGAATACCAACATCGCCGTTTGCTCATGGAGATTTTAGCCACCTCTTAGGAAATACCCTACCTTGGATTGTTCTCGGAGGACTGACAAGTTGGGGTGAGCGGCAAAAGTTCTTCCAAACGACTATTTGTCTCATCGTCATTTCAGGTCTTGGAACGTGGCTGATTGGCCGGCCGGGCGTTCATCTCGGTGCATCAGGATTGGTTTACGGTTATATGGGCTATGTCGTAGCTCGGGCTTTCTACATGCGGAAGCCCATGGTGATCTTTGCTGGAGTAATCGCTGTGCTACTCTTTGCATGGATGATTTTTGGACTGCTTCCTACTGGGCAAGCCGTTTCATGGGAAGGGCATCTCGCAGGTATGGTAGGAGGAATTGTTCTTGCGAGGCATAGACGGTTGAAAGGGTTAAAATCTTTATGAATGATGATGTAACGCTGGAAGTCATTGCTCGTATCGAGACGCCATTCGTGGAGCGTTTTGCTACGCCTCGTCAGCCAGGATTAGTCCCAGCTGCGAGAGGGAGGATTGTGTTTGCGCCAGCATTCCAGAATGCCGATCTTTTGCGAGGCATCGAAGAGTTTAGTCATATTTGGCTAACTTTTCTCTTCGATCGGACTGTGGGGCAGGGCTATCGTCCACTCGTAAGACCTCCACGCTTAGGTGGAAATGAGAAGCGTGGAGTGTTTGCGACACGGTCTCCTTATCGTCCTAATGGAATCGGCTTGTCTGCAGTGAAGCTGGAGTCTGTCGATATGGATAAAATCGAGTTAATTGTCTCCGGCGTAGATCTCACGGATCAGACGCCGATTATTGATATCCGCCCTTACATTTCTTATACTGACTCTTTAGTAAAAGCTGTGAGCGGGTTCGCGTCAGATGCTCCAGTTGTGCTGCCTGTTCAGATACATGAGTCTTGTGCTGCGCTTTGGGAGTTAGCAGATCAGAATGCTCGAGATGTGATTTGTCAGACCTTAGGTTTAGACCCACGCCCAGCCTATCATGATGATTCTGAAAGGCTGTATAAGGTCGAGCTGTGTGGTTATGCTCTTGCTTGGAGAGTGAAAGGCGGTGTGATAGAATTACATGAAATGTCCAAGATCTCAGTTTGAGATAACTAGAATAATCGATTACGCTTTTGAAATATGAACGACTTTGAGTCTAACGAAGTTGCTGTTGCGACAGATCGGCCTGATTGCTTGCCCAAGCAGTTTACTGTGATGCTACAGAACCGTGTCGGCTCGTTGAGTTCTCTTGTGCGCCTTTTACGCTCTAACAGTATCGAGGTTGTTGGTCTAAGTCTTCAAGACTCTCGCGATGCAACGATGCTACGTCTTGTGACATCATTTCCAGATAAGACGAATCAGTTGTTCTTGGAGAAAGGGATTCCCTTTACGCAATGTCATATTGTGGTGATTGCATTAAGAAACGTGCAGTTGGAGCTAGATGCAGCACTAGGCGCTCTTGTAGCGGCAGAGACTAACATTGATTTTACTTATACGCTGCTATCGCAACCTAATATGTGTTCTTTAATGGCATTGCACTTAGAAGATGCTGAATTCGGAGCAAATGTTCTGAATAAGGCTGGAGTGAAAGTCCTCTGGCAGAAAGATTTATTACGGTGATTCTAGGAATCACTTGCTAAGTCAGATTCGCAGTTCCAGCAGAATTCAAAGTTTCCAGGGTTCTCTTCTTTGCAGCTTGAGCATCTAATAGACGGGGCTTTTAGAGAATCGCTCTCTTTCTTTAAATGAGTATCTATGATGCTCCATGCTGTTGAATAGTCTTCATCATTGAAGACGCAGAGGTTAGGGAAAAACTCGGGAATTGGTATTTCGGTGATTCCAGAGGTGGCTAAGAGTTCATTTCTCATGATCACAGGAATCCCTTCAGTCTCTAAAAGAGTCTTCATGAGGGAAACGCGAGTATAATCGCGATCGCGAAATACCTCCTTCATAGTATTAAGGGCCACTCCGGTAACTTTATTTCTAAAAATAGACCCAGATTCCCCCATCTCAGCGTTGGTTTCAGACCTTATGAATTCATTCAAAAAGTCTAAAACCGCCTTGATCTGAGAAAATCTGAACCTGCTTTTTGGATCGAAAGCAAGTTGCCGGAGGTGCCCTTAAGCGAGTCGAGCTGCTAGCTGTAGAGCATGGATGAATGAGGATGGGTCAGCCTGGCCAGTGCCTGCGATATCAAAAGCTGTGCCGTGATCTGGACTGACACGAGGGCGGGGGAGGCCAAGAGTTACATTGACCCCCGTTGCGAAATCCAGAAGTTTCAGCGGAATCAAACCTTGATCGTGATACATGCAGAGCACGGCATCATACGCCCCTTGAGATGCTGGGTAGAAAATGGTGTCCGCAGGATGAGGACCGCTAAACTCGTTATCACCTCGATTAAGTAGATCAATAGCGGGTGCAATGATTTCCAGATCTTCGCTGCCAAACGCTCCATTTTCTCCTGCATGTGGATTGAGTCCACATACGGCGATTTTAGCAGAGCGTCCGTGTTTTTTTCGGGCAAAGTCAGCCAGAAGGCGACCTGTTTTTACTATCTCGGTGGTAGTGAGGCTAGTAGGCACAGACGCGAGAGACTGATGAATTGTGACGAGCCCGACTGTTAGATGATGGCCTGTGAGGCACATGGCGTAATTCGTAACGCCTAGGCGATTCGTAAAAAATTCAGTCTGCCCCGGGAATGTAAATCCGACAGTGTGCAAGTGTTCTTTGGCGACAGGTGCGGTGACGATCGCATCGATATCACCATTTGCGAGCATGCTTGCACCGCGTTCGAGTCCGTCGACGGCGGCTTGTGCTGTCTCTATAGTGGGCTTGCCTGGCGTAATGTTAGAAAGCCGATCACCTATGATACGGTAGTCAAATTCTCGAGGAAGTTGATTAGATGCGAGTGCAGCCTCAACGATTTCTGGCCCGATCCCAGCCTGATCCCCGAGTGTTATTCCGATTGTGGGCATACATCAGAGTAGTCGGAATGCTCAGTGCGGTCGACTTTTTATAGAAAAGTGCGATCAATCGTTGTCAGGCGTGCTATCTAAGCGTTTGGAAGGGTGAAGCCGTCTCGATAATGCTCCATTTGTAGGTCGTTCGCTGCTGCTGCGTGCTTTCCTGTAAAGCTCTCGGTCTTGCCATCGAAAGTGATTTCTTTTCCAAGAGTGAGAGGCGTCTTCTTCAGATTAATGCCGTTGGCATCGAGATGAGTGAGGAGACGTTCTCCGGCATCTTCTGCATGTGGAAAGTGAGAAAAGGTTTCGTGAACTTGAGCCTTTGATGTTTTTGCTCCGAGGCGGTGAGAGGTATTTCCAATGTGTGCCAGACTGGATGAGAGATGGCCACTATGGATGCCTTTATCCGCAGAGATCGAACCTGAGGTGACGGCGTCGACAAAGGTCTGAATATTTAGATTTGCGGGGCTGTCGAATGTTTTGATCACTGCGCCTTTTGAGTCGAGAAGCTGGCACTTGGGGCTGTGCCCGCCGATGAGGCGACCACCTTCATACTCTATGATGTTACCAATGTTAATCCCATCAATCTTATCCGTCCCGCCTTTCCAATTCATGTTCTTCTTAGGAAGACCACGGACTTCGACGAGAATCGGAGTGGATTTTAACGCATGATAGACGAGCTGTGTATTCGCCCATTCTCCATCATCATCATAGCCAAGGCGGCCACCAACACTGATGGCGGAGTGAGTTAAGTCAGCCTCGGTAGGATCGCCTATGGCCATACGGCAGACATCAATTTGGTGGGGAGCTTGGTTTCCGAGGTCACCATTGCCAAAGTCGTGCTGCCAGTGCCAATCGTAGTGAAGCTTTTTTCTCTGAGGCTGAAGTAGGTGTCTCGGACCAGCCCATAGATTATAATCTACACTGGATGGAATAGAGAGTGGAGCAGTGGCCTTGCCAATGTTTCTACGAGGTTTGTAGCAGAGGGCACGGGCGAGCTTGATATCACCGACGGGCTTTTCCTCCTGCAGGTAGGAGAATGCTTCAGCCCATGAGGCTTCAGATCTGCGCTGAAAGCCATGTTGGATGATGACTCCATACTGTTTGGCCGCAGCGGCGAGTTTCTTACCTTCCCAAATGTTATGGGATACGGGCTTTTCGACATAGACGTGCTTACCTGCTGCGGCAGCGCTGATGGCGATGAGTGCATGTGTGTGATTCGGCGTAGCGATGACTACAGCATCGATGTCACTGCGCTCAATGACTTTTCGATAATCCGTTTCTGTAGCGAGCTCAGTATAATTTTTTCCGAGTTCTGCAGCTCGTTTCCTCAATACCTTTTTATCGACGTCACAGAGGAGAACGAGGCGGCAGCCAGTCGCTTTTTTTACAAATTGCGCGAGCTTATTTCCGCGGCCTCGGACGCCGATAATGGCGAGTCTAAGCTGAGAGTTAGCCCCTTGCGCCTGAGCGAATGGTGCGAGGAGTGAGGCTGTCCCTGCAAAGGCTGTAGAGCGGAGAAAAGAACGACGATTCATAATTGTGAGAAGTATACAGTATCTGACTGATTAATTCTTCAACTATGACAACGTTTTACGAGTATTTTCGTTCCCTAGATGGGTCCAGTTCGAAGGTTTGGCTAATGGGCTCGCACAGGTTCGGTTCGACAACTGTTTTGAGAAATTTCAAATAGCTGCCATCAGTGTGAAAGAGCTTCAACTTGAGCTTACTCTCGACTTCGACTGAGTAGAAAAATGTCCACTCAGACGAGGCATCGAGATTTTTTCCCGATCTGACTGAGAGGGTTTCTTGAATTTTGAGTAAATGAGACCGTGTCTGGCGGACCACTTGCTCGATCACAGTGTCGTCTACATGATCTCGCGATTTGTAGTAAACAACGTGGTAGAGCATGAGCTGTAGTAGAAACGATCGGAGACGACTATTTGTTCCAAGAAAGTGCTCCTTTACCAAAGGCGTAAAGGTAGGCAAAGAGAAGAACGAGAGCAAAACCGCCCATGCTAATGATCGGAATCACTGATTGTTTCACGAGCTCTTTGAATTGAACAGCCCATGGATACATGAAGACGACTTCGATATCGAAGATGACGAAAAGCATGGCGACGAGGTAGAACTTAACGCTGAAGCGAGGGGCTCCGTCACCAATGGGCAGCATACCACACTCATAGGCGTTGTCTTTCTCACCCACACTACGGCCTGACTTACCAAGAATAACAGAGAGGCTTAGCGCTATAGCGGCGAATCCAATGGCAATGGCGAGTTGAAGCAGAACAGGAAGGTAATCCAAAAGCATCTGATGATAGGAGGTATGTGATGTGAAAAGGAAGAGGGGGAATAAAGAAAAACCCCACGTCGTCAGTGACAACGTGGGGAGTTAAAGGTTGGATTGGATTCTGCTCCAGTGAAAAAGATAGCTTTTCGGCTAAAATCTTTGGAGCATGAGCAAATCCTCTGATTTAGCCCTGTGCAGCTTGCTCTTTAGCGATGTTATCGCTGTGAGCTTCTGGAAGGCGAGGAAGTCCCTTGTATTCTTTGCCGTCTTTTTCGACGAGTCCGCGAGTGACAAGGTTTTGAAGTTTTTCATAAGCGCGAAGGCGCAGCATTTCTTCGCCACCGGAGACGGCGTTGCGCTCTTTTAAGCGGGCGAAGACGTTTTCGAAGAGGTCATTAAATCCAAAAAACTTTGGATCAGCACCGAGGACATTTACAATCTCATCAGTGACGTGGTCTGGAAGACGGCGGGAAAAACGAGTTCTTTTCGTAGTAGCCATAGGGCGGGGATCATAGCATGATGTTGCGATATGAGCGACACATTTTTGTTTCAATATGCTAAAAAGTTTATTTATAATGAGAGATTGTTCTAAACTTTTCTAAAATATGTGTTGTAGAAGCGCTATTGTAGAAAGGATTTGACGCTATAGATAGCAAAGAGACACTTGCGGACAAATGATAGCGAGAATCCGCGGAGAAGTTGTAGATGCCATGCCAAATCGACTAGTTATCGATGTAAATGGCGTTGGATATGATGTTTTGATACCGGTAACGACCTTTGATCGCATCAATCCAAAAGTAGGAGACCAAGTGTCGCTGCTGACTTATCTGCATGTGAGAGAGCAAGCCCTTACGCTATATGGCTTTGCAGCGGATGAAGATCGAGATCTGTTCCGCTTGCTCATTGATCGTGTGAGCGGGATCGGCCCGAGCATTGCGATGGCTGTTCTGAGCG
>CALFDI010000066.1 GCA_937952875.1 uncultured Verrucomicrobiales bacterium | reverse complement strand
GCATGCCTAGGGGAGGACTATGGGCAACTCGAAAGCATGAGAAAAAGAGGCTTTTCGAAGCTATTTAAAATGAACAGCTCTCATGAATGGACCTTATATCAATGAAAAATTGTGATAAAGGGCGCCTCCGGTAATTTCATTTTTAAAAACAGACTCAGATTCCCCCATCTCAGCATTGGTTTCAGACCTTATGAATTCATTCAAAAAGTCCAAAACCGCCTTAATTTGAGAAAATCTGAACCTGTTTTTTGATCGAAAGCAAGTTGCCGGAGGTGCCTTAAAATGCGTTTGGTCTTCTTCTCATCAAGAAAGTCTTTTCTTCTTGGTATTAGGTAAGGTGCAGATCTATTTGTAATCGTATGAAAATGATTTATTGGGGGTCAACGTCGATGGTGGCAGCTATGGTGGCGCTGAGTGCATTCACATACATTTTCCATAAAGGAACAATTGATGGAGTGAGAGAGTTGGGATTCCCTGATTCATTTCGGATTCAGTTGGCAGTGCTTAAAGTTATCGGCGTTATTTTTCTTCTTCTACCACAGATCCCAATGCCGATGAAGGAGTGGGCGTATGCTGGTATTGGGCTCTTTTTTATCACGGCAATAGTCGCACATACCGCTCACGGTGATCCGATAGGACTCTCTCTCATTTCCGTTTTCTTCTTAGCATTACTCGTGATTTCTCACATTTATCTGCATAAGATGGCTGAAGGAGCTATTTGAGGTGCCCTTAAAACAAAAAAGCCGCCCTTGGTTGAAGGAGCGGCTTTTGGAAGAAGGAGTGGAATCTCTTTTTAGTAAACGTCTCGGACGTAGCGTTTTTCTTTTTTGAGTGCTTTGACCCATTCGACAGCAGCTTCGGGGGAGAGGCCACCGGCTGTTTCGGCTATGGTGTGCAGAGCTTTATCGACGTCTTTAGCCATGCGAGAGGCATCACCGCAGACGGCGAAGCTAGCGCCGCCTTCGAACCAGTCCCACAGTTCTTGAGCGTGCTCGATCATCTTGTCTTGCACGTAGACTTTCTGTGCTTGGTCGCGGGACCAGGCAGTTGTCATTTTCGTCAATGTGCCCTCTGAGAGGTAGGACTCGAATTCCTCTTTATAGAGGTAGTCTGTGGCTTCATGTGGATTGCCAAAGAACATCCAATTCCGGCCAGATGCCTTATTCGCAGCGCGCTCTTCTAGGAATGCGCGGAATGGGGCGATTCCGGTGCCAGGGCCACACATGATGAGGTCTTTATCATCTGCTGGTGGGCGGAAGGCATTGTTCGAGTGCATGTAGACACCGATGTTGATATCGTGATCGACGCGATCGCAGAGATAGGTGGAGCAGACACCACCGCGCTCACGATCATGCGAGCTGTAGACGACCTTGCCAACGGTGAGGTGGACTTCGCCAGGATGGGCCTTTGGGCTGCTTGAGATCGAGTAAAGGCGCGGCTGGAGTTTCTTCAGAGCGCCGAGGAATTCCTCAGCATCAGAGAAGTCAGCGGGGAAGTGTATGATCAGGTCGATCAGTTCACGGCCCCAGCAGAAGTCATCGATCTGCTCCTTTGTTCCTCCTTCTGCGAGCGAGCGCAGATATGGGTGGAAGCCACGAGCGGCCCAGTCTTTGATAAATGCGGCGTTGATGCTGCGGATGTCATAGCTGGAGATCAGTGCTTCACGTAGAGTCGCTTCTTGTCCGTTTGGTAGCTCTACGATTTCGGTCGGCTTAAAGTTCAGATTCTCAATGATCTCGTCGACGAGAGCGTCTTCATTGCGAGGAAGGACACCGAGGGCGTCACCTACCTGATACTCGAGACCTGAGCCTTCGAGGGAAATTTCGACGTGGTGCGTGTTCTTTTCGCTCTCTGGGGCATTGAGATCTCGGCTGACAATGAGCTTAGCAGGGAAGGGGTTGGTTTTACTCCAGCCATCTTCTTCCTGATCGACACCGTCATCGACGATGGCAGCTCCTGCAGCGGGTGCGAAGTAGTCGATAACTCCATCAGACCACTGGGCGAATTCATCATCGAAGTCGACATCACAGTCGATTCGCGGATAGATACGCTCTGCGCCGAGCGCCTCTAGACGGAGGTCGAACTCGATACCGCATTGGCAAAAGTCTGGATACTCGCGGTCACCGAGCGCGAGGACTGAGAACTTCGTGTTCTCTAGCTTAGGAGCAGAGTCTGACCCGATCCACTCGTGTAGATCTGCTGCACTATCAGGCGGCTCGCCGTCGCCGTAGGTAGAGGTGATGATGAGAAGATTTTCGATCGCGGAGAGCTTTTCATTCTCGAAGTCTGCCATATCGATGATGGTCGGATCGAGATTCCGCTTCTTAGCCTGTTTGGCGAATTTTTTCGCAGTGCTCTCAGATGTGCCGGTCTGGGATCCGACGAGGATGGTGACAGGGGTAGCGGGGCCTGCAGGAGCACTGGCGGCGCCAGCCTGCATGTCAGCAAAGGCCTTCGCGAGAAAGGAGTTGAGCCACTGGCGCTGTTCAGCACTGAATGGCGCGTCTTCAGGAACGTGAGGAATGGACATAAGAAAAGGGGATGAAGTCCGCCTAGAGGAAGGGATTCAGAGGGAATCCTTACCAACGGAGCGGCAACTTCGGTGCATCAGCTGCAGTTTTCAAGCCCGTTTCATACTGAAAAGTGATATGATCAGCCCAATTATGATGAACGGCTTTCATTATGTGTAGGTGAGAAGGGGTCATTTTTTTTCAGAAATATGTGAAAAGAGAGGAGGTGAGAAATCGGTTTAAAAGCCCTGTGACGCTATTTTCTTTATCTACGAGCGCCCGAAGGAGCCTGAGCATTTGACAAAGAGCACCGAGTTCCCTTCACATCTGCACATGAGTTTACCCGTAGACGAGCAATTGAAAATCCTCACCGCAGGCACCGCAAAGGTCCAGCCGGAGAAAGAGTTGGTCGATAAGCTCAAGGAAGGTCGGCCGCTCCGCATTAAGCTCGGCGTGGACCCGACAGCGCCAGACATCCACTTTGGCCATACGGTGGTGTTAGAAAAGCTGCGCCAGTTCCAAGAGCTGGGCCATCAGGCGGTTCTCATCATCGGTGACTTCACCGCTACTATCGGCGATCCGACTGGCCGCTCGAGTCTACGTCCGCCGATCACGCGTGAGGAGGTCTTGGAAAATGCGAAGACATACACCGACCAAGCGTTTAAGGTGTTAGATAAGGATAAGACCGAAGTCGTCTATAATGGTGACTGGTTCTGCAAGATGACCTTTTCAGATGTCCTGCGCCTCAATGCGCGCGTGACGATGCAGCAGATGCTTCAGCGCGAGGACTTCAAAGGCCGCATCGAAAAAGGCCAGGAAGTGCGCCTTCACGAGGTGCAATACCCCATCGTCCAAGGCTGGGATTCCGTAGAAGTCCGTGCAGATGTCGAAATTGGTGGAACAGATCAGCTTTTCAATATCCTCGTTGGGCGTGATCTGCAGAAAGAAGAAGGCATGCCGCAGCAGGTTGTCATGACCATGCCACTCCTAGAAGGCCTCGATGGGGTGAAAAAGATGTCGAAGAGTTCGAAAAACTACATCGGTGTGAATGAGGAACCCGTCGAGATGTTTGGCAAGCTCATGAGTATCTCGGATGACCTCATGTCTCGCTACTACTCACTCCTTCTGGGGGAGACGCTCGATTCCACACTGCACCCGATGGAGGCGAAGAAGCAACTCGCTGGGAAGCTCACGGCACGCTATCACGATGAAGACGCTGCCACTCAGGCTCGCGCGACATGGGAAGCGCGTTTTTCTCAGAAAGATACCTCTGCGGGCGCCGTCGAGCTAGCACTCTCAGATCTCCCTACAGATCTCACCGTGATTAAGCTTTGTGCTGCAGCCTTTGATAAAGGCTTTAGCATGCAGAAGTCGAACGGTGAACTACGGAAGCAGTATATCACCACTGGCGCAGCTCAGTTAGATGGGGAAAAGCTCACGGACCCTATGGCATCTATCGCCCCAGTCGCAGGGCAAGTCCTGCGCTTATCGAAGAAGCAGTCGGTTAAGTTCATTTAACAGCGCCTTCTTCGCTCCTACTGGGAAAAAATCTTTCAATGACCACATCACACACTCAGGCCTTAGGCATCCCACCGCGGATACTCTTTGGCGTCTTCACCCTTTCAGGGATCTCCGCTCTATTCTACCAGTTGATCTGGCAGAGATCTCTCCTTACCATTTATGGGAGCAATATCGAATCTGTAGCGATGGTCGTCTCGGCCTTCATGCTCGGGCTCGGGATAGGAAGTATATTTGGAGGCGCCATTTCGAAAAAGCCTGGCCCACGTCTACTACTCATTTTCTCGTTAGTAGAGATTGGAATTGGTTTGTATGGCCTCGTTTCACTTCACCTCTTTTCTGCCGTTGGTCAGATGACTGCTGGAGTGGGCACACTCACAACGGGCGCGCTGGCATTCAGTCTGATTCTCATACCGACACTCCTGATGGGCAGCACGCTTCCATTACTCGTAGCGCATTACGTCAGCGTGACGAAGAGCGTCGGATACTCAGTCAGCATGCTCTATTTTGTGAATACGCTCGGTGCTGGTCTCGGCGCGTTTCTCGCTGCTTTTGTCTGCCTGAGATTTCTCGGTCTCACAGGGTCTGTCTATGTCGCTGTCTGCTTTAACTTACTCGCAGGGCTGACGATCTTACATTTTTGGAAAAAGGAGGCGCGTAAAGTATGAATACCAGATTTATCATAGCATTGTGCTTAGTCACGCTGACTGGATTCATAGCGCTCAGCTATGAGATTTGTTGGATTCGTCTCTACAGCTTTGCCTCTGGCTCGCTCGCTTGGGTCTTCGGGGCCATGCTCGGCACTTACCTCATAGGTCTCGCTCTCGGTTCACTCTGGAGCTTGAAATATCAGGATGAAAAGGACGGGCAGAACCCGCGGCATTTACGGGCGCTCTCGTGGTTCGTTCTCGGGGCTAACGTGTTTGGATTTTTATTAGTGCCTCTCATTTCGTGGCTCGTCACTTTTATGTCCTATGTCTGGACGTTGCCGCTCGTCGCCCTTGCTGCTGCGCTCTTAGGTGCGACTCTGCCCTTGATCTGCCACTTCGCCATAAAGCCTGACGAGAAGGCCGGCGCAGGACTTTCCTACCTCTATCTGGCAAATATCTTAGGCTCTGGTGCAGGGAGTCTATTGACAGGATTCGTCCTGATGGATCGCTTTAGC
>CALFDI010000065.1 GCA_937952875.1 uncultured Verrucomicrobiales bacterium | reverse complement strand
CGCGATGAGAGATCGAGAGTGGCGTTAGAGCTTAGTGCTGTGTGTCACGGGTGGCTTGGCTGAGCAGCCGCAGTTGCCACCGCAGTTTTTTCTCTTTTTACGAGTATTTCTCAGCATGATAGCGGCGGTGATGGCGACTATCATGAGTGCTACGGGTGTCTGCCAATTCATGGTGTGTGAGGCTTTTTCCGTTAGAAAATACTGCCGATCTGGAAGACGAGAAGTGCGGCGATGTAGGCGAAAAGGGTCATTCCGCCCAGTTGACCGAGCGCCCATTTCCATGAGCCCGTTTCGCGCTTCACGACGGCTGTGGTCGGTAGGCACTGGAGGGCGTAAATATAAAAGACGAGCAGTGAGAGAATGACGATGGGCGTAAAGATCTTCCGGCCATCTGGGTGGGTGGCATCTGCGAGCCGATCACGCAAGAGGCCGTCTGCGTCCTCTGACTCTTCATCCACTGAGTAGGAGATGGCGAGAGATGAGACGAAGACTTCGCGAGCAGCAAATGAGGTGAGCATAGCCGTGCCCATACGTGCATCCCAGCCGAGTGGTCGGACGACTGGCTCGATGGCCTGCCCGGCGATGCCCATGAATGACTGTTGCTGCTGCACGGCAGGGTCTTCGGAATCACTCTTTGGGTAGGTATTTACGAACCAGAGGAGGATGGAGATGCCGAGAATAATGGTTCCAGCCTTTTTGAGGAAGGCGAGGGCGCGATCGACTACGATGCGAATGACGTAGGCGATGTCTGGCTTATGATAGGGCGGTAGCTCGAGTAGGAATTGAGGAGGCTCTGATGGGCCGAGGCGTGGCTTTAGGAGTCTAGCAGCTAGCAATGCTGTGATGGTGCCTAGGGCGTAGATGCCAAAAAGGGTAAGTGTCTGGGCTGTGGCACTGGGGATAAAGAGTGGCACGAGGATGAGGTAGACGGGGAGGCGAGCTGCACATGACGTCCAGGGAAGGATCAGTATAGTGGCTAGCCTTTCTTTAGCACTAGGAATGGTCCGCGTGGCCATGATGCCAGGGATGGCGCAAGCGTAGCCGGAGAGGAGTGGGAGAAAGGCTTTTCCTGAGAGTCCTGCCTTCGACATGAACTTATCCATGAGAAAGGCGGCGCGTGCCATGTATCCAGAGCTCTCCAATAGGGCGATGAAGAAGAAAAGGAGGACAATCTGAGGGATGAAGACAACAACGGAGCCGACGCCACCAATGATACCATCTACGATGAGGCTGCGGAGGTCTCCTTCAGCCATCATGCCGCCGACCCAATCACCGAGAGCGCCGATGATGCCTTCGATGGCGTCCATAGGGATCGATGCGAAGGTGAATAGCGTCCAGAAGACGGCGAACATCAGGCTGATGAAGACGGCCCAGCCCCATAATGGGTGCAGTGCGATAGAGTCTATTTTGTCAGTCAGTTGAAGAGCTGCCTCATCTGGGCGACGGACAGAGTTCTCTGTGGTCTGCTGAATATAGGCGAATCGTGCCTTTGAGATAGAGTCTTCTGAGTCGATCTCTGGACGTGTGATGCCCGAGATTTCATATGTCTGATCAGCGAGAAGCTGTAGGGCGTGTGCTGCAGGACGAGGAAATTCTTTTTCCGTTAAGGTTTTTTCTAATTCAGAGAGAGCCGACTCCATCTCATGTGATCCCTTCCATCGGCGCTCTGCGACTGGTGGAAATGGGGTTCGGATGGATTGCTTCAGCTGTGTGAGTCCACGCTGAGTGCTAGCTGAGAGAGCGACGACGGGGATGCCGAGGTCTTCACTGAGAGTAGCGGGATCAATGCGTAGGCCCTGGCCTTCAGCGAGGTCGATCTTATTAAGAGCGGCGATCACGGGATAGCCGAGATCCATGACTTGGATCAACAGGCTGAGGTGGCGCTCGAGATTCGTCGCATCGAGAACACAGAGCACGAGATCTGGTGCATTCTCACCCTGGAGGTCTCCGAGGAGGATATCTCGCGTGACGGCCTCGTCGGGAGAATTCGGTGAGAGAGAGTAACATCCAGGGAGGTCGATGAGCTCCATCTGGACTCCGTGTGGTGTGCGGAATGTGCCTGTCTTTTTAGAAACGGTGACTCCACTGTAATTGCCAACTTTTTGATTCTGGCCAGTGATGGAGTTAAACAGTGTGGTCTTTCCGGCATTGGGATGACCGACCAGAGCGATGCGTGCCTCAGGTGTGCTCATTGAAATAATAAGGGGAATCCTGTCTAGGCAGGAACAACGGTGATTTGATCAGCAAGGTCTTTACTCAGTGCAAGGCGAGTGCCGCACACTGTGCAGAGCATATTCCGGCCGTGTGTGACCTTGCGAACGCGCATTTCTTCGCAGAACCCAATATCACGTAACTGACGGCAGGCTGGGCCTGCTACAGCACGGATCTGCAGCTCACATCCAGTGGCCGCCTGACTAAGTGTCTGGGCGATTTCTGTGCTAGGATCTGGGGTGAGGAGTGCCATAAAGTGGTTCTTGAGCGCAAGATGATGCTATTGAGACGCGTTCGCAAGTGAAAACGATACTCCGGAGAAAAATCTTTCACAGTTGTCGAATACAGTCGGAGTCTTTCTACTAGTGAGAGTGAATCGCGAAATTAAAGCCGGAAGCCTACGGCAAAAGGTGTGGACGACTATCTTCGAGGCTGAGACGCCACTGGGGAAGGCCTTCGATATTGGTCTGCTCGTTCTCATCGCGCTGAGTGTTTTTGTCGTTATGCTGGAGTCAGTGGAGTCGATCGATCGAGTCTGGCACACACAGCTCTATGCATTGGAGTGGCTGTTTACAGTGGTATTCACGCTCGAATACATCGTGCGGCTTTGGGCTGTTCGTAGGCCACTGGCTTATGCGAAGAGTTTCTTCGGAGTGGTCGATCTCCTATCATGCCTGCCGATGTGGATCTCCCTCTTTTTCCCAGTCTCTCAGTCGCTCCTCATTATTCGAGTGCTCCGTATGTTAAGGGTCTTTCGAGTGTTAAAGATGGTGCGCCACGTCCAAGGATCGCAAGTGCTGATCCGTGCACTTTATGCGAGCCGAGCGAAGATCACGGTCTTCTTTTTTACTGCTGTGACCTTCACTATCATCGTAGGGAGCATGATGTATCTCATCGAAGGCCGAGAGCATGGTTTTACGAGTATACCGCAGAGCATTTACTGGGCTATCGTTACGATATCGACTCTTGGGTATGGGGATCTTGTGCCGGTTACAGCACTGGGTAAATTTGTGACATCCATCTGTGTATTAGTAGGCTACGCGATTATTGCGGTTCCTACGGGAATTATTTCTTCTGCTCTGAGTAAAGACAAAGGATCGAGTGACACTGATGCCTGCCCTAACTGCGGAGCGCACGGGCATCTCGATGATGCTCGCTACTGCCGGCGCTGTGGCGGGAAGATTTAAAAATGGCGACTCTTCAGTGATTTCATCGTTTTGAGATAGCCAGTAGCCACTTGATACTTAGAGTCTGCCGCGATGTCCGATTCAGCTGTCGCTAAAAAATCAAAGAAACAGGTCTTTTTCAGTCGCCTGCTGAGCACTGTGATCATGTGGGCGCTCGTGACTTGGGTGTTTATCGCCCAATCTGAGTTGGGCTTTTCCGCACTACTAGCACTGCTGTCATTCGGCGCTCTCTTCGAGATTCTTAAAATGGGTGGCGGAAAAATACCGCGCATGACCATGTGGGTAACGCTCGTGATCAGCTTGGCCTACATGGGTATCGAATCCAGTCGCTCCATTCCTCAAAGCAGCCTAATGCTGGGCTCGCTGGGTCTGCTCACCCTACTCGCATTTGGCGTATCGATGAGGAAAGCGCCTGAAGGCGATAAGACATTGTTAGAAGTGCTGGTGCCTCTCGTCGCGTTCGTGCTGGTGCCGGTGATGTTCTACTCTTCCTCTAGTCAGATTCTTTTCACGCAAGGCGATCTAACGAAAGGGGCTTGGCTGATGCTCTGGTTGGTCGCTGTGACAAAGTTTTCCGATATGGGGGCCTACATTACCGGATCTTTAGTAGGGAAAACAAAAATGATCCCTCATATTTCTCCCGGTAAAACTTGGGAGGGACTCGTGGGTGGCTTTGCCTTTACTCAATTAGCGGCCTGCGGTCTATACGCGATGGCTCCAGATCAGTTGAGCTTTTTCTCCGGTTGGGGAGAAGTGGTGATCCTCGGCTTTGTCCTGTGTGCTGTGGCAGTCGTCGGAGATCTCGCTGAATCTGTGCTAAAGCGCAGCTTAGTCGTAAAAGACTCTGGCGCGACCTTGCCAGGTATAGGTGGAATTCTCGATTTGATCGACAGCATTTGTTTCACTGCTCCCGTATTCGCCCTCTGGATGGGGATAAAAGAAATTTTCTAAGACGGTATGGCTGATAAAAGACCAAAACGAATCGTGCTTCTCGGATCTACTGGATCGATAGGAGAAAGTGCTTTGAAGGTGGCGAGGGAGCTTCCGGACGAAATCGAAATTGTTGCCTTAGCGGCTCACTCGAGTGTTGAAAAGCTCGCTGCACAGGCTAAGGAATTTAACGTAAAAAAAGTCGCGCTTTTTAACGAAGATAAGTGCTCTGAATTGAGCGGGCTTTTGGATGAAAATGTTGACGTTTTAGCCGGGTTAGATGGCTTGGTCGAGCTAGCCTCTGAGGTGGATGCAGATATGGTCTTGGTCTCGATCATAGGCACTGCAGGCTTAAAGCCGGCACTCGCCGCTATCCATGCTGGGCGTGATCTAGCAGTCGCAAGTAAGGAGATTCTCGTCATGGCGGGTGAGATCGTCATGCGAGCAGCCCAAGAGAAGGGGGTTAAGTTGCTTCCAGTCGATAGTGAGCATAATGCGATATTTCAATGCCTGGAAGGGCACAGTGGCGGCTCAGATGAGGTCTCACGGCTCATTCTCACTGCGAGTGGTGGTCCGTTTCGCACGTGGGAGGCTGATCGCCTTCCTAGCGTGCAGTTAGCAGATGCTTTGAAACATCCGACATGGGAGATGGGGCGGAAAATCACGATCGATTCCGCGACTTTATTTAACAAAGGTCTAGAGATGATCGAAGCCCGCTGGCTGTTTGATATCGAAATGGAGAGAGTCGATGTGATCGTCCATCCGCAGAGTATTATTCATTCTATGGTAGAATTCGTAGATGGTAGCACGCTGGCACAGCTCAGCACGACTGATATGTGTTTTCCGATTCAGTATGCAGCGCTCTGGCCACGGCGTCTGCCAAGTGGCTTGAAGCCGCTAGACTTCGCCGAGTTAGCTCAGTTGACATTCGAAAAGCCGCGGAGAGAGATCTTCCCAGCAATCGATCTAGCAGTAGAGGCTGGCACCCAAGGTGGGACTCTACCTGCTGTGCTTAATGCAGCGAATGAAGTGGCAGTGCAGGCTTTTGTGGACGGTCAGCTTGGCTTTACGGGGATCTGGGACATCGTTGATAAGACGATGCAGGCCCATGCCGTGAAGTCGGGTGGAGAGCTTTCTGAGCTACTAGAAGCTGACGCGTGGGCGCGGGAAGAGGCTACTTCTCTCCTCTAGTAAATGAGAGCCTGTTGTCCTCTTGTTGATTGATGAAATGAGAGATTTTTGCGGCTTCTTCTTCGTTGCTGTTTTTTTTGTAATATTTAATGAGCGCTTTGCCTAGGAGGTCGGCGGAAATGTCGATAGCCCGTGCACGGTAAA
>CALFDI010000064.1 GCA_937952875.1 uncultured Verrucomicrobiales bacterium | reverse complement strand
TAAGATGTCAAGTACGTCGATCTTTTCTGATATGGCTCTGAAGTTGAGGATGACTCGATGGCGCAAGGCGGAACCGAGCATCGCTTTGATGTCTGCGGGGATGACGGCGTATCTCCCTTGGAGGAGTGCATGACCTTTAGCGGCGAGGATGAGCGCTTGTCCAGCTCTTGGGCCAGCTCCCCACTCAACATAATCTCGCACTGTGTCTAGTGTGGTCGTGGCAGGACGTGTTGATCTGATCAGTTCGCTGATGGCGGCGATGAGGGACGTGTCGATGTGGACCTCGCGACAGAGTTGCTGGAGTTGTAAGATCTCAGCTGCCGAGTATACCGATGGTACTTCTTGCTTGGTGGCTCCCGTCGTCGTCTCTAGGATGCGCTGCTCTTCTGCGGCGGTCGGATACTCGACCTTGATGTGTAAGAGAAAGCGATCGACTTGCGCCTCAGGCAGTGGGAAGGTCCCGGACTGCTCGATAGGATTCTGCGTAGCTAGTAGGAAGAATGGATCGGGTAGCGGATAGGTCTCGCCCGCATAGGTGACCTTGTACTCTTGCATGAGCTCTAGGAGGGCCGACTGTGTCTTGGGCGGTGTCCTGTTAATCTCATCTGCGAGGAGCATATTAGTGAAGACGGGGCCTTGGACAAACTTAAAGTATCGCTTGCCGCTTTCGTCCTCTTGTAAGATCTCGGTACCGAGGATATCCGATGGCATGAGGTCTGGCGTGAACTGTATGCGCTTGAAAGATAAATCGAGTGCCTTGGCGAGACTCTGGATCATGAGGGTCTTAGCGAGCCCTGGTACGCCCTCTAGGAGGACATGACCGCGTGCTAGCAGTCCGATGACCATCTGGTCGAGCACTTCGTCTTGGCCGATGATCACTTGGTGGATCGCCGCCTTGAGATCGGTGAGTCTCGATAGTAAGCCCTTTACTTCATCTTCCTTCATCTCCTCAGTTAGTTTTAAGCTGTCAGCGCGTACATGACGATGTTCACCCCAAAGCGCGTGTTATCGATCTTGTACCATCGTTTGTTTCTAAAGTCGTAGTCCCACTCGCAGCCGTAGTCTTTGTTAGAGTACAGTACGCCGATCCGGCCATTGATCACGATGGCTTTGAGGTAGTCGTGGACGAGGTCATCGCCCCAGCCATTGAGCTCTTGCGAGGTCGTCGGTGGCCCATCGAACTCAAAGAAGGACTTATAGATATCATGATCATTAGGGATCTTCTGTAGTGCCTCGGGGCCAAAGATATCCGCCATCTGTGCCTCGAAAGACTTGGCAAATAACCCATCGATATCATGGTTGCAGTCATCGGCAAAGACAAAGCCGCCGCGCTCGACATAGGCCTTGAAGTTGTCGCGCTCTGCCTTGTTAAACTGTACCAGCTTGTGACCAGAGATATAACAGAAGGGTGCTGCGAATACTTCCTTGCTACTCAAGGCCACGATCTTCTCCTCTGTGTCGACGGGGATCGTCGTATAGGATACAATAGAATGCAGGAGATTAGAAGGCATCCGCTGATCGACATCCCAATCTCCTGATTCGTACATCAGTCTGGTAAAGAAAAAACTTCCTCCTTGCAGACTCACCATATGTTCTTGTTAGTTACACTGCGTCTGATAGACTCGTAAATGTAAAGTCTCTAATCTTCATATACGGGATGAGGTTACCATCTATCCGTACTTGCTTGCCTAGTGTCTCTAGATTGTTAAGCATGATGATCGGACTTTCGTTAAATCTAAAGTTCTTGATCGGGTGCTTTAACTTTCCATTCTCTATGTAGAAGGTGCCGTCTCTCGTCAGTCCTGTATAGAGCAGTGTCTGAGGATCCACCGTACGGATATACCACATCCGCGTGACGAGGATACCTTTCTTCGTGTCTTTGATCAGGTCCTCTAACGAAGCGTCTCCGCCCTCCATGATACCATTAGCCGGGAAGGGTAGCGGTGCCACTCCTTTCTGGTCTGCCCAGTATCTGCCATAAGCGAGGTTCTTCACGACACCACCTTCGATCCAAGAGGTCTTGTTTCTTGGAAGTCCCTCACCTGTCCATGTAGAAGCAGGTACGAGTGGGTGCAGCGGATCACTGTATATATTGATGCGCTCATCTACGATCTTCTCGCCTAGCTTGTTGCCACCACCTTCTTTCGACATGAAGGATCTTCCTTCATCGGCGCTACGAGCATTGAGTGAGAAAAACATATTCTGTAGTAGACCTACAGAAGCTGCAGGCTCTAGGATGACCGTGTATTTGCCAGGCTCGATGGCCTTGGCTTCTCTAGACTGGAGTGCCTTGTCGATCGCTACGCGCGATGCTTCCTCCGCGTCAAATCTGCTGACATCGTTAAAGTCTCTCGTGACCCAACCAGAGCCAGAGCCATCGTTGGAACGCATCGTCACCGTAAACTCCAGACCCGTCGACTGCTCATAGGCGAATAAGCCATTAGAGTTGGTCATCGCTGAGAAGTCGGCATAGTCTTCTAAGAATCCCGCTGCCGTCACATCCTTTGCCCTTGCAGGCTCGATGCTCGCTGCTGCTACCGCTGCGCGATAGTCAGGCGTGATCTTCGCTGTGCTCTCGTGATAGCCCACGTATGGATCGTGTACTTGTGGTCCGAGTGGTGGCATGAACTCTTCAGACTCTGGAGATAGCTGTGCTAACTCCTCTGAACGTCTGACCACCTTCTCTAGCGATGCATCGTCAAATTCCTCGATCGTCGCTACACCTACTTTCTTACCGTAGTTAGACTGTACGACGATAGTCTGGTTAGATCGTGCACCTGCCGTCGATACGGTGTTACGTGCATATCTGATGTTACCGCTATCAGAACCAGATATGTTGATCTCGCATCCTTCGGCCTTCGAGAACTCGAGGGCTTTGTCCATGATGCGCTTAGCTTCTTCTTTATTATATATAGCCATTGTTATTCTGCTTTAGGGGTGGATTAAATGTTTCTGCCAGTATTAATGACATTAATACCATCAAATCGTGTCGATGAGCATCCGTGTGATACGGCACTCACCTGACTCGGCTGTCCCTTACCATCGAAGAATGATCCGAACATCCTGTAGTCACTCTTGTCACAGATCTTCGATGTGCTATTCCAGAACTCCTGTGTGTTAGACTGGTAGGCAGCATCATTGATCATACCCGTGATCGCACCGTCCTTGATTTCATACGCTAGCGTACCTCCAAACTGGAAGTTATATCGCTGCTGATCGATGGAGTAAGATCCACGGCCTACAAAGTAGACACCCTTCTCTACGTCCTTGATCATGTCTTGGATCGAGTATGGCTCCGTGCCTGGCTCTAGCGAGACATTTGGCATCCGCTGGAACTGTACATCATTCCAACTCTGTGAGTAGCAGCAACCATGTGACTCATTCTGGTCGATCATGTGTACTTGATCACGGATCGCCTGATAGTTCACAAGGATACCGTTACGCACGAGATCCCACTTCTTCGTCTTCACACCTTCGTCATCATATGCTACAGCACCTAGCGAACCTACCTGCGTCTTATCAGCGACGAGGTTCACCTTCTCATTACCATAGTTAAATGATCCCGTCTTCCACTTGTCTAGCGTAGCGAAGCTCGTACCGGCGTAGTTTGCCTCATATCCGAGTACTCTATCTAGCTCTAGTGGGTGACCCACGGACTCGTGTATCGTCAGTCCTAGGTGGTTAGGCTCTAGTACGAGATCGTACTTGCCTGGCTCTATCGATGGTGCCGTCAGCATCTCCTTCGCTTGGCGACCTGCCGCTGCAGCATCCTCGATGAGGTTATATCTATTACGATATAGCTTGACACCGCCAGCGCCTTCTACTTCTTCGGCAGCATCTGGTATCAGGTATTCGTAGCCCATGCCCATCGGAGCACCGAGGCCTTGTCTGTTTTTGAACTTTCCTGTCTCCATGTCCACAGCCGTGGCATTGACTAGTGGCCAGATACGGTGGATGTCTTGATCGATGTACGAGCCCTCAGTCGTCGCGAGGTACTTCTGTTCGTTCACTTGGAAGAGTCCGCTCGTGATATAGTTAGCACCCGCTTCCATCGCTCTAGCATTTGCTTCGAGGAGGAGCTCTACCTTCTCAGATACCGGTACGCTCATGGCATTGACCTCGATCGGTGTCTGCCAAGAGATCTCACCATGTCCCTTCTCAGGCGCCAGTCTTACCTCTTCGCTTTGGATCGATCGGTTGGCCTTAGCGATGGCGATAGCGAGCTCTGTCGCTTTCTTGATGCCATCAGGCGTCACATCATTCGTCGATGCGAATCCCCATGTATTATCTCTTAGCACCCTGATACCGATTCCAAATGATTCGGTATTCACGGTGTTCTGTACTTTTTGCTCACGGGTGAAGACGTATTGGTTAAGGTATCTGCCGATCCGTGCGTCAGCATAAGATGCGCCTAGGGCCTTGGCCGTATTCAGCGCTACATCAGCGAGGGCCTTCTTCTGTGCCGTCGCTAGACCAGGGTTCAGAAGTTCTGAAGCATGGATGGAGTTGCCCAGTATGGGTAGTGGCACCGCTAAGGCACCCGCTCCTAATCCAGCATTGTACATGAAGTCTCTTCTCTTCACAGTGGATGATTTTTAGTTACTAATACAGCTCGCTCGAGCTCAATCGTCCATAATGTAAGTACTTATCCCCTGACCAGCGAAGGCATAACCCGGTTTTAGAGGAATCTTAAGATTTTATCGATGAATGGGTCGATTAGGGGATGTGGTGATTAGTTGATCCCTCTTTAACCTAAGAACGAACCAACCCAAGCACGTAGTAACGCATATGTCACTTTCGTAAATGTATGTTGATGAGATGATGTGGTGATTAGTAGTTTATTCTAAGAAATAGATATATCAAGAAATTATATTCTAAACAATCTCATTTAATTAAATTTGGCTGTATATATTTATCAGGAAGGTAAATCGCTCAATACGTACCGAATATTTGGCTTAGATGTAGAA
>CALFDI010000063.1 GCA_937952875.1 uncultured Verrucomicrobiales bacterium | reverse complement strand
GAATTTTCTCCGCTAGTTCATTGATACGCTTAGCAGAGCTTATCCGCTTACTATCCATAACGCCGGCATCGATGAGCTTACGTGTCACATCTTTATCTGTATAGACACCAGCGATGACGAGAGGGCCGAAGTAATCCCCTTTCCCGCTCTCATCGATGCCAAAGTGAGGTTCGAACATTTCAGGATCTTTTTCCTCTTCATAACCGAGCACAGCTTCCCCCAAGATCTCAGGTTCTAGGAGAAATTGTATGAAGTCCTCCGTCTCCTTCCCCTGAATCAGCACCTTCGGCCCCTTCTCATAGACGATGACGTTGAGTTTCCCCTTACGAGCAGAATAGAGAGCGTATTGCTTTTCACCCATCTCATAGCCGCGATCAATCAGGAGTGCTCTCAACTGTTCTGCTTGCTGGAGAGTCAGTGGCTGAGTGTGTGATGTCTTGCTCATCTAGAATGATGCTCCGCTGAGAAAGATCGCTTTTCAAGACCGCAGTCCCAGCGCACAGATAGTGCGTGCTTAAGCCACCCGCTACCGTTCACCCTCTTGATAAGCCTGCAGCCTTTCAAAAGGCGCTCATCGAGTGGTTCCGTCTAGAGGGGAAAAGTTATCCTTGGCGTGACACGGAGGACCCTTACGCCATTCACATCTCAGAGGTCATGCTACAGCAGACCACGATTACTGCAGTATTAGGAAAAGGCTTCTACACACGCTTTCTCGCATCCTTTCCCGATATCGCAACTCTCGCGCATGCGGAGGAGCGTGAAGTCCTCGCTGCCTGGGAAGGGCTAGGTTACTACTCACGTGCCCGGAATTTACAAAAAACAGCGCGCGCCATCCTAACAGAGCACGAAGGAGTCTTCCCGAGAGATCATGCAGACATCCTGAAGCTACCCGGTATCGGCCCCTATACAGCAGGCGCTATAGCATCCTTCGCCTACAATGACTCTCAGCCAATCGTTGATGGAAATGTCGCACGCGTCTTTTCCCGTCTCTTCGACTTTCATGAAGAGATCGATAAGCCGAAATCGCTGAAGCAGCTGTGGATCTGGGCGCAGGAGCTTGTCTCTCCAGAGGAGCCACGGCTGTATAACTCAGCACTAATGGAGCTCGGCCAGACGCATTGCGCAAAGGCGAACCCGACTTGCCTCTCATGCCCAGTCGCCCACTTTTGCCAGACTGGCATCGCTGATGAGCTCCCGAAAAAGTCACCTCGCAAGAAAATGACGGAAGTCACTGAGCACGCGATCTTTTGCCAAGATGCCAACGGGGCCATTCTTCTGCAGCAAGAGACAGGCAAACGCCGCACCGGACTCTGGAAACTGCCAAATCGAGACGACCTGACAAGTCAGGCCATTCTCACGCAAAACTACGTGATCACCCGCTATAAAGTCACCTTGCACATTCACGCCATTACAGCAGACGAGGTCGATATGAGAGACGATGAACGCTTTATCCCACTGGCAGAACTCGCAGACACCCCGATGCCTGCTCCCTATCGTAAAGCTCTCAATACTTTGATGGATCAGAAAGCATAACGCCTGCCTTCTTGACTCTTCACCTCTGGCGGCAGACTCTTTCAGCCTTCCATGAAAGAATCTGACTTTCTCATCATCGGTTCAGGCATCGCTGGCCTTTCACTCGCTATCAAAGCTGCTGAGCACGGCACCGTCACCGTTATCACAAAAGGACAGCCCATAGAGTCAAACACAGCCTGGGCCCAGGGCGGCATCTCATCCGTTCTCCCTCCAGGGCTGCGCGAAGATGGCGACAACTGCGAGAAACACGTCTCTGATACGCTCGATGCTGGCGCGGGCATCTGCCATGAGGACGTCGTCCGCGCGATCATAGAAGAAGGGGCCGAAACCATCGATGAACTGGTCAACTGGGGAGTCAAGTTCGATAAAACCGCTGACGGCGACTACCAGCTCGGCCGCGAAGGTGGGCACTCTCAGCGCCGCATTTTACACTCGAAGGATACGACTGGAAAAGCCATCGCCGAAGCCCTCATCGCTGAAGCTGAGAAGCACCCGAACATCACCCTTCTCGCTGAGCATTTCGCGATCGATCTCATCACTAGCGCAAAGCTCGGCTCCGTCACAGAAGACCGCGTTCTCGGCGCATACGTCTTGGAAGAGCAAAAGGGCGAAGTCCACGTCTTCCGCTCAGACCGCGTCATCCTCGCCACCGGCGGCTGCGGTAAAGTCTATCTCTACACCACGAATCCTGACTCATCGACCGGAGACGGGCTCGCAATGGCGTGGCGTGCTGGAGCGACGATCGCGAACATGGAGTTCGTCCAGTTCCACCCGACCTGTTTTTATAACCCTGCAGCGACAGGGGCTGAGGCCCGGTCATTTCTCGTCTCAGAAGCCGTCCGCGGAGAAGGCGGAATTCTCATTAACGGGCAGGGCCATGACTTCGTAAAAGACCACGACGACCGTGGATCTCTCGCACCCCGTGACATCGTCGCGCGCGCCATCGACCACGAGATCAAGCGCTCAGGGGCTCCGTGTGTTTTCTTGGACGTCACTCATAAGCCCAAAGGCTTCATGAAAGAACGATTCCCCTTCATCTACGAGACTCTCATGAGTTACGGCCACGATTGTGAAAAGGATCCCATCCCAGTCGTCCCAGCCGCACATTACCAATGCGGTGGTGTTGTGACTAAAATGGATGGCCACACCAGTATCCGCGGGCTTTTTGCCATCGGTGAAGTCGCCTGCACTGGACTGCACGGGGCGAATCGACTCGCATCTAACAGTCTCCTCGAAGGAAATGTGATGGCCCGCCGCGCCCTCCAGGCAATGGTGAGTCACTATCATACAGGGAAGGAAAGCCTCACCGATTATGAAATCCCAGAGTGGCGCGCTGGTGACGTCGCTGATCCGGATGAACTCGTCGTCATCTACCATAACTGGGACGAGATCCGCCGCACCATGTGGGACTACGTGTCCATCGTCCGCAGTGACAACCGCCTGCTACGAGCCGCCACGCGCCTGCGGAATCTCCGGAAGGAAGTCCGTTCATTCTACTGGGGCCACCGCGTCAATAGCGATATACTAGAGCTTCGTAACCTCGTCGCAGTGGCAGCACTCATCGTAGACTGCGCCACTCGTCGTAAGGAGAGCCGCGGCATTCACTACACGATCGACTATCCCGAAAAGCGTGAACGCTTCGAAAAAGACACCGTCATTCGGAGGTTTTAGCGTCTCACTCTGGAGGCACTGCGCTCGATTTTCTCGTCAGATCTGCATTTCAGCGTTCACATCTGCTCGATTCTCGCTTTTATCCCTGCGCCATGCTCGATATCCGCCTTATTCGTGAAGATGCTGAAGCCATTAAAGCCCGCCTCAAAACTCGTGGCGGTGACTCGCACACATTGATCGACCAAGTGCTCGCCTCCGACGAGATTCGCCGGAAAGCCGAGACTGAAAAGCAAGTCCTCCAATCCGAGCGAAATAAAGCCTCGAAGGAGATCGGTGCCCTCATGGGACAGGGGAAAAAGGATGAAGCCGAAGCCGCCAAAGCCGCGGTCAAAGACATCGGCGACAAGATCAAAACGCTCGATGAACAGAGTGAAGCTGCTGAGACCACTCAGAGTGACCTTTTACTCTCTATCCCAAATGTGCCGCATGCAGACTGCCCGATCGGTGAAGATGAGGACGCGAATCCTGAAATCCGCGTCTGGGGAGAAAAGCCAGACGTCTCTGACCCTAAAGACCATCTCGAACTCGCTGAAGCTCATGGAATGATCAACTTCGATGACGGCGCTAAGATCACTGGATCTGGCTTTGCCGTCTACAGAGGTGTGGGTGCACGCCTAGAACGCGCCTTAATAAATTTCCTCATAGATACGCAGACCGAAGAGCATGGCTATGAAGAAGTCAATGTGCCTCACATCATCAAGCGTGAATGCATGTATGGAACGGGACAATTGCCTAAATTCGAGGACGACATGTATGGCATCGAGGAGAATTCACTTTTCCTCGCGCCGACAGCCGAAGTGCCTGTGACGAATCTCTTCCGTGATATGATCCTGCCCGTTGATGAGCTTCCACGAAAAGTGACAGCTCATACACCGTGCTTCCGCCGAGAGGCTGGTAGCGCTGGTCGCGATAACAAGGGAATCATCCGTATTCACCAGTTCGATAAAGTCGAGCTGGTCCAAGTCGTCGATCCTGCAAAGAGCATGGATGCCCTGGAAGAACTCACTGGACATGCAGAAGCCATTCTTCAGAAGCTAGGCCTTCACTACCGAGTGATCGAGCTATGCACAGGAGACATCGGCTTTAGCTCGGTTAAGACATACGACATCGAAGTCTGGGCACCAGGTCAGGGCAAATATCTCGAAGTCAGCTCATGCTCTAACTTCGGCGACTACCAAGCCCGCCGTATGAAGCTGCGCTATAAAAATGAAGAGGGTAAAAATGTCTTCCCTCATACTCTTAACGGTTCTGGCACAGCTCTCCCACGCCTTTACGTGGCCCTTTTAGAGCAA
>CALFDI010000062.1 GCA_937952875.1 uncultured Verrucomicrobiales bacterium | reverse complement strand
GTGGTCAATCCAGCTGGTGTCTACACTCATACAAAATCCGCATCAAACCAATGGTGGCAAGTCCAGTTAGACCGGAGCACGACCATCGAACAGATCGTAGTCGTGAACAGGCTAGCATTGGGCTCTCGCATCGGAAACTTTCGAGTTTCCGTCTGGGATAGCCGCCCTGATTCTGGTGCGAACGAACTCTGGAGTGATACCTTCTCCTACAGCAGCAGTGCTCCATCTATATCTACTAACTCCATCAGAGATGGAGGCAGCCTACGCATAGACGGTAGCCATACATCGAATGGAATTCGTCTAGATTCTCTTGAAGATGCTGAATACGTGCGCATTGAGAAAACTCAGTCAGGAATTCTCTCACTAGCAGAAGTTCAGGTATGGGCCGCAGCGACTGCCGTAGATACGGCCAGGACTCAATACATCTATGATCCAGGTGGTAGTCGTTCAGTTTTTAATGGAGCTACACTGGTCACGCCAACACTCTTTGGTGATATCTCTTTTACGGGAACAGTCACAGCCATTGATCGTGGCTCTGGTATAGGGCAGAACGCATTCAATAGAGACTTCATCAGAGGCGAAGCTCCAGCGGTCTTCAATCATACTCTCGCGAATGGGCGCTACCGCATCACTCTCAATATGTCTGATCCATTTACAGATCTCGATAACATGTATGTGCTGGCTGAAGACACAGTTCTCGTCTCAGATATTGATCGGTCTGTCGGGCAGAATGGCACGTTTACTCTGACGGTTGATGTCGCTGACGGAGAGCTTAATCTCGAATTCGGCGATGAAGATACGACTGATCAAAGCTGGGCTGTTAATCGCATCGTGCTCACACGCATTCCTAACAGCACACCGATTATCTACCCGACTCGTCTCGTTGTTTCGTCTGATGATTTCCTCACATTTGGTAATCCTGAGAATGTTGGAGAGATCTATTTCACGATAGATGGGAGTGACCCACGTCTTTCAAATGGCTCTATAAATCCTGATGCTCTCCTGGCTAGTTCCTCCCCACAGACCATTCATGGGGATATGACTGTAACTGCCCGCATACGAATCGGTAATGAATGGTCTAATTATTCGGAGAGGAGCTTCTTAAGAGATACTGATGGAGATAGTCTTCCTGACAGTATCGAACTCGCCCTCTACCATCACCCTACAGAGAATACTGATGGCTCAGAGGACTTTGACAATGACGGCCAGACTGATCTATTAGAGTGGATCGCGGGCACTGATATCTCAAATGCTGCATCTGTCTTTAATGTAACGCTGGAAGGGCTCACATCTCATCACGAAGATGGATCGACGGACTGCATCGTGAGCTGGCCGTCTCAACCAAATCGTCGATACACACTCTGGGTGAGTAACTCGCTCGCAGCGGATAGCTGGGAAGAACTCCTCATCGATATGAAGCCAGATCAGGGAGAAACGACCTCTCGAATCATTTCTTCACATGGTGATAAGCAATTTTTCCGCATCTCTGCCGCTCTCTCCATAGATGAATAAATTTGGGCAAAAATGATTCAATTTTCCCGTCTGAATAATTGATGCTGCCGATGATTTCCCCCTCTATCTATGACCCGCGCTCATGGTCATTACACACACGCTCGTATGAGTTACTCACATTAGTGGCTTGCGATCTGATGCTACAGCCTTTATCCCGCGCGTGCGGGTCAACTCCGCTTTGTATTTATGGAAAAGAAAAGTGATTTTGGCCTGATCGGCCTCGCAGTCATGGGCCAGAACCTGGTCCTTAACGTTGAAAGCCGCGGCTTTCAAGTCTCCGTCTACAACCGGACAACCTCTAAGATGACTGAGTTCATCGAGGAAAATCCAGGCCGTAGCCTTGTTGGTGAAGAGACTCTCGAAGGCTTCGTCCAGTCGCTCGCGACACCGCGTAAGATCCAGATCATGGTTCAGGCAGGCGCCCCAGTCGACTACGTCATCAAGGACCTCATGCCTCTCCTCGATCCAGGTGACATCATCATCGATGGTGGTAACTCACTCTACACAGACACTGAGCGCCGTGACAAATACGTCGGCGAAGCTGGTTTCCGCTTCATCGGAGCCGGTGTCTCCGGTGGTGAAGAAGGTGCCCTCAAGGGTCCATCCATCATGCCTGGTGGCCCTGAGTCCACATGGGAAATCATGCAGCCAATCTTCGAAAGCATCTCTGCTAAAGTCGACGGCGAGCCATGCGTCGTCCACATCGGAGAAGGTGGCGCAGGTCACTTCGTCAAGATGGTCCATAACGGCATCGAATACGGTGACATGCAGCTCATCTGTGAGGCTTACAACATTTTCAAAGCCGCCGGCTTCTCTAACGAAGAGCTCGCAGACATCTTCGCTGACTGGAATGCAGGAGACCTCGAGTCCTTCCTCATCGAGATCACAGCTAACATCTTCAAGCAGAAAGATCCAGAAACTGGCAAAGACATCGTCGATCTCATCGTCGACAAAGCTGGCCAGAAAGGCACAGGCCGCTGGACAGTCATGGGCTCCGTCGAGCAGGCAGTTCCATTCTCCACAATCGCTGGATCCGTTGAAGCACGCATCCTCTCCTCCATGCGCGATCAGCGTAAAGTCGCTTCTGGCATCCTTCAGGGACCAAGCAACTGGGACTTCAACCTCGAAATGAGCAAAGAAGACCTCGTCAAAAAGGTCCGCAATGCGCTCTACGCATCTAAGATCGTCTCCTACGCTCAGGGCCTCGACCTCATCAGCAAGGTCGGCGAAGACAAGGGCTGGGATCTCAACCTCGGCGAGATCGCTAAGATCTGGCGTGGTGGCTGCATCATCCGTGCACGCTTCCTCAACCGCATCACAGAGGCCTACACAGCGGACACTCCTCCGACTAACCTCATGCTCGCTCCATTCTTCACACAGATTCTCAATGAGGGTCAGCAAGACTGGCGC
>CALFDI010000061.1 GCA_937952875.1 uncultured Verrucomicrobiales bacterium | reverse complement strand
ACTAGGGCTCACAGGGTGTGAAAATAACTAGGCAGCTAGAGGCGCTGCCACGGTATTACTTACCGCCACTGACTGTAACAGGAGGCACGCTCTGCGGAATTGGAGCAGATGAGCCTGAACCTGAACCGCATGAAGTGAGTGCGAGACCTGCAGCTGCAGCGAGAAGAGCGACGATTTTAACGAGTTTCATATGAATAATGTATATTTGGGGGGGGTGGGTGATCTTGCCCACTGTGGGCGTGATCGAGAAAAAGTTACTTAGCTGGCGCGATGTAAGTCGGAGTCGTTGAATGTGATGGAGCGCTTACTGGGCAGCATGATGCGCTGAAACCAACAGCCGCAGCTGCAAGAGAAAGGGCGATAATTTTAACGATTTTCATAATGGTCTATTGGAATGAGGATTAAATGTCCGAACAGGTTTAACGAACACTAAAAGAATTACATGCATTTTTAGTATCTACGCAAGGGGGAATCTTCAATCTGCACTCTAACACCTTCCTCAATGAGGTCAAAAAGCTCGATTATATCATGATTTCTCATTCTGACGCAGCCGTGACTCGCCTGTGTGCCAATGAGTTCCTCATCATTCGTGCCGTGTATGTAGACATATCGATCGTGCGTGTTGCAGTTATGCTCCTCGCAGCCTGTCAGCCACATAATGCGAGAGAGGATCATATCCGTCTCAGTAGGATCTCCCGGTTTCCAGACTCCCGTGGGCTTTCTCCCTTTAAAAACGGTGCCTTCTTCCGCGCCCTCGCCTATCTTGCGTTCTATGCTGAACTCACCGAGCGGCGTCTTATAACTCCCCTCTTCACAGCCTAGGCCGAACTTGGATGTCGAGATGGGATACTCCTTCAGAACCGTATTTTTATCCAAAAGACGCATCTTTTGCTCCGGAACACTGACGTGTATGATCTTAGACTGTTGCATACGGGAAATTGCGTGCTAGCCTCCGCCCCCTTCCCGATGAATCAAGGGAAAAATCACCCTCAAGGTTTTACACACATGAATCGCGAATACACTGTCGCCATCGCAGGTGCCACTGGCGCTGTCGGAGAAGAACTCATCCAGCTGCTCGATGAGAGAAACTTCCCCGTGAAAGAACTCCGCCTTCTCGCCTCTGCACGCTCTGCGGGAAAGACCCTGACATTTCGAGGAAAAGACATCACTATTCAGGAGCTCACACACGAGTCCTTCTCCGGCGTCGACATAGCCCTCTTCTCAGCAGGTGGGTCCATAGCGCTCGAATATGCTCCTTCGGCTGCCGCTGCAGGCGCCGTCGTCATTGATAATTCATCAGCCTTCCGCATCGATCCAGATGTCCCACTCGTCGTTCCAGAGATCAATCCGGACGCAGCGAAAGCACCGAAGAAAGGAATCATCGCGAACCCGAACTGCACCACCATCGTTTCTCTCATGGCGCTGGCTCCTCTGCATCGAGAATTCGGCTTAAAGAGCATCATTGCCTCATCCTATCAAGCCGTCTCCGGAAGTGGAGTCGAGGGCATTATCGAATTAGACGAGCAGGTCTCAGCCATTACCAAAGGCGAGCCTATCGTTTCCAAAGTCTACCCAAGACAAATCGCATTCAACGTCATTCCTCAGGTCGACGTATTCGATGAAGGAGACTACACGAAAGAAGAACTCAAGATGCTGAATGAAAGCCGTAAGATCCTCGGCATTCCAGAGCTAGAAGTCACCTGCACCTGTGTCCGTGTGCCTGTTCACCGCTCTCACTCCGTCAGTATTAGTGCAGCCTTTGAAAAGCCCATCACTCCAGACACTGCACGGGCAGCAATAGCCGGAAACCCAGGTATCCAAGTCGTGGATGATCCTCAAAAGGCTCTTTTCCCTGTCCCTCTCGACACCACAGGTCAGGACGACTGCCTCGTCGGCCGCATTCGACAAGATAAAGTTCTACCCAACGCCCTTGCGTTGTGGGTCGTTGGTGATCAAGTCCGTAAGGGTGCCGCTCTGAACGCGGTGCAGATCGCCGAACTCATCGCAAGTAATAAAGACTAGGCCCACGCACCCCTTTGCATTAAGACAGCCTTCAGATACAACCTACACAAAGGCTTTTTATTCACTAATGTCGGACTTTTCACACTATCTCACCGAGCGTTGCCAACTGGTCGATTCCGCACTGAAGCGCACTCTTCCTGCAGAAGATCTGGCACCTCAAACCCTTCATCAGGCCATGCACTACAGCATCTTCGCTGGAGGGAAGCGTCTGCGCCCGATTCTTCTGCTCGCAGCCGCAGAAGCCTGCGGAGGATCCGTTGACTCTGCTATGCCTGCAGCCTGCTCAGTAGAGATGCTGCACACATACACCCTCATTCACGATGATCTCCCCTGTATGGATGATGACGACCTCCGCCGCGGCCGCCCCACTTCTCATAAAGTCTACGGAGAAGGTGTCGCCGTGCTTGCTGGAGACGGACTCTTAACTGAGGCCATGTCTACACTCGCCACGACTGCTCCATCTGAAAACTATCGTGTCAGAGATTACATCGTGGAACTCTGCCACCAGACTGGCTCAGTCAACCTCATCGGAGGACAGGTCATGGATCTAGAAGGAGAAGATAAAGCCCTCACCATAGATCAAGTCCGTGCCATTCATAATGCCAAGACTGCAGCTCTTCTCACAGCCTCTGTCAGGCTAGGCGCCATGACTGCCAGTGCATCTGAAGAGCAGATGACGGCCCTTACACAATTCGGTCAGTCGCTCGGCCTCGCCTTCCAGATTATCGATGATATTTTAGACGTCACAGCCAGCTCAGAGAAGCTCGGAAAGACTGCTGGAAAAGACCAAAACGTCTCAAAATCCACTTACCCAGCCGTCCTCGGCCTCGAGGAATCGCGCGCTGAGGCCCATACCCTCACTGCCACAGCCCTCGACTCTCTCTCCATCTTCGGAGAAAAGGCGAAGCGCCTGCAGGACATCGCACACTACCTCTTAGATCGCGATTATTAAGAGACCTCTTCTGGAGTGAAAATGATTTGGAGGAACTCTTTGAGTTCAGCCTCATCTTTAGGGAATAAGACTTTCTTAGAGATCTTTAATCCGCCGCCGAATTTTAAGCTCTGCCCGATCATTACGATCTCTTGGCTCTCTGTCTCTGGATTTACAGCCAAGTATCCCTGCACGGGATTACCTTCGAAAATCCCTTCCCCTTCGATCTCAGCGGAATCTCCTATCGTCAGCTTTAATTCTGAGAGGGAGGCTTGAAAAATTTCTTCGATTGTCTGTCGTGTCATGTGAGAACGTTGTGAGGTGAATATATTGGTATTCTAACATTTTTTTGACGAAGCGTCATCCAAATGAGCTTCAATCCACCTCGGTTCACTACGGCAATCTACAATGGCAACCACAAGAGCACAGTCACCTGAAAATTCATAGTATATCGAATATGGAAATGTTCGACTGAGAAGCCGATGAAGTGAGCGATAAGGTCGACGGTGTATTCCTGCAGTCACCTTTAATCCTTCTATATCGGCACGTAGTTGAGAGGAAAAGTAATCTCCCAGTCCTGGCTCTTGGCCTTCATAAAACCAAAAACTATCATCCAAATCTGCGAGAGCATCCGATGAAATCTGGATTTTTATCATCTCTTGCCGATGGAATCTTTAACGTCGTCCCAATTGTGAATCTGCGCATGTCCTGATTCAATTCTAGCTAAACGCGCATCCAGAAGAGTTTTTTCTCTCTCTGAGACCGGTATATCATCTATACATTCACTGAGATCTCCCCAGAGGGCTTCCAGAATTTGGAATTTTTCCCTCAGAGGCAATTGCCTAATTTCAGCGACACTCATACTAGAAATGTAAACGAAGAGTGCTCACCTGACCAGTCGCGATTTTTTTGACGCAAGATCTGAACGCTCCACTCAACCAATCTCCTTTTCCTATTCAGGAGAGGGAGGTGTATCGGCTTCCTCTATTGGGGGAGCTTCCTCTGATGACGCTGGCTCTTTTTTACTCACGACGATGAAGATTGGTAAGATGAGAGCGAGAATGATGGCAATCACAGAGCCCATAAAGGCCTTGCCAGCATCGCCGAAGATCATTCGAGACAGCTTCTTTGGTTTCCGGTGCTTATTTCGCAGCATGAGGCCGACCTCCCGCCCTGCGAGGAGACCGAGAAAAACCCAAGTCGTGCTCATCGGCATCTTTTTAGGCCAGAGAGACAGAATATCTAATTTGAAAAAGAGAAGCACCACACCGTAGAGGAGGTCGATAAAGGTCGCCGCCCGGATATCGATTGTGTTGGTCTTTGCTGCGACGATTTTTTGGATCTTCCCGCCGCTTCTTTTGAAGATAAAGCCCTGCATTAACACCATTCCGCCGAGAGAGAGGACCAGCCCCCACAGCTTCAGTTCACGCGGAAGATAACAAAAGATATTCGCCAGATCCTGCACTAACCACATAGACCAGAGGAAGCCTGTCGCCCCCCACTGAAAAACCGTCCAAAATGGGGAGATATTCTTCTTTTCTGCTCCAACGGCATTCTCATTTGAGATGCGTTTCTCAAAGAGTGCAAGAACACTGCAGTAAATCACAAGACCCAGTAAAAAGGCGATCGCATAGCCTACGAGAGACTTCTCCATCATGGACGCAAAGAGATCGAGCGCACCCTTTGTATCCTTCCCCATCTGTGCTGCGACGAGGCCTTTGAAAGAAGTAAGCACGAGCAGTGACGTGCTCACAGGAATGCCGTAGCGCGTTAAAATAACGAGGCAAAGCGGCGGAATAACGAAAAGCCAAGAAAAGACTTCAGGAAAAGGAATGTTCTTCCCCGTAGCTCCCAAGCGTCCGAAGGCAGGATCTCCACCGTTCTTTAGCCAGCCGTAGGACACCGTAACGACCATGATACTGGAGATAAAGATCCAGAGGACCCACCATTTACGATGACTATTCGATGAAATGAAGGTCCCTAGAGTCTGGATAGAGTCATTTGCGACGATCGAGTAGGCTGCTAACGCAAAGCCAATAATCATAAATACTTCAGACATAAACAGTGAAGCTATGAGTCTCTTTCCAGAATTGCATTCCTAAAAAAATCAATCGCTCTTTTTTAAGAATACCACCGTTCGGATGAGGCTGCAGGTGTTGTATTTTAAAGAAAAAATCGCTCTTATTAGCGCGATAGCTCGATCATAAGCTCGAGACGTTTCAGTGCCTCTCCTGAGTCTATGATGTCTCTGGCCTTTGCCACGGCATCATCCATGTGATCAGCGAGACCACAGCATGTCAGTCCACCCGCAGCATTCAAGATGACCATGTCTCGCATAGGTCCCTTTTCCACTCCGGACAGGATATCTCGAAGAATCTTTGCATTCGTCTGCGCATCTCCACCTTGGAGATCCGCAGGCTGGACGGTCGCCAAGCCAAAATCTTCAGGCACCACTGTGAGATCTTGGACGCCCTGCATCAGCCCACTTTTATAAATCTCAGAAGACCCCATAAGGCTAAATTCATCGACTCCTCTTCCATCTGCAGTCTTACCGTGAACGATCCAGGCGCTTTGGCGTCCGAGCCTTTGTAAAATATCAGCAAAGATCGGGAGCAAGCGTTCGTCGGCTACACCTACAAGCTGACACTGAGGTCGCGCAGGATTCAGCAACGGCCCGATCAGATTAAAGAGAGTCTTTTGCCCCTCCTGCGCCAGCTGTGCTCGGACAGGTGCGATGGCTTTAAAGGCAGGATGATAAGCCTGGGCGAAGATAAATCCGACTCCAGATTGCTCGATGCAAGCGCGCAACTGCTCCTTCGGTAAATCAAGTCGCACCCCTAGCGCCTCGAGAACATCTGCTCCGCCACTCTTTGACGTGATGCCGCGATTCCCGTGCTTTAGCACATTCGCGCCTCCAGCTGCGATGACGAACATGCTGGTCGTAGACACATTGAAGAGATCTAGCTTATCACCACCCGTGCCACAGACATCGATCGTGGGTCCACCGGGGAGGTCGTGTAGATTTGGATCGACTGCGACCTTAAGAAAAGCTTCGACGAAGAGCGCGATCTCACCAGGAGTTTCCCCTTTGATCGCTAGCTCACGGAGAAAGTCTGCACGGATCTCGACCGAGGCATCGTCCGTGAGTAAAAAGTCTGCTGCGAATTCCACTTGCTGCCTATCCAGCTCACCACCGCCTTTAACGATCTCGATCAACGTATTCATTGTGAGCCAGCTTATCTTTCTTCGCTAGGAGCCTCAAATCCGAAATCCAAAAATTCCCGCCTTGCTTCGCCTTACAGGAGATATTTAACTCATTATCACACTATGGGTAAGCAACATAATAAAGCAGAGAAACGTAATCGCCGTAAGAGCTATATCAAACGCAAGAAAGCTGTCGCAAAGAATACATCTAAGGCGTCTAAGCCTGCAGCAAAGAAAGCAGCACCGAAAAAGGCTGCCGCTGCTAAGAAAACTCCTGCAAAAAAGGCTGCTGCGAAAAAAGCTCCTGCTAAGAAAGCAGCGAAAAAGGCCGCTCCA
>CALFDI010000060.1 GCA_937952875.1 uncultured Verrucomicrobiales bacterium | reverse complement strand
ATTTTTTAAATCATGTGAGCTACGCACTTTCTCGATACATTTAGCTAGTGAGTCGATATCATCTATGGGAAATAATAATCCATTTTTCCCATCTTCGACGAGCCATTCAGGCCCTTTGGCTCGTGAGGCGATGAGGGGGATCTTGTGAGCCCAGCTTTCCATAACAACGGTGCCATTCGGCTCGTATCGGGATGGGAAGACGCTGATGTCTGCTGCTGCGAAGAGATTCTCCACATCTCGCCGCCAGCCTAAAAAGTGAATTCGTTCTGAGATGCCTAGAGAGAGAGCTAGTTGTTCAAGTTCTGAGCGCAGGGGGCCTTCGCCAGCAAGAAGCAAGACGGTATTCTCAGTGGAAGCCATGGCTTTGAATAAGGTGTCATGAGCCTTGACCTCGTGAAGTCTTCCGAGTGCGAGTAGGACACAGGTATCTTGTGAAATGCCAAGTGACTGTCTTATTTTAGATCTAACAACTTCTGGATTGTCGTTAGTGGATGGAGTTTCGCCAAAGTTCGGAATAAGTGATGTTTTCTCTGCAGGCCATCCGCTCTTTTCAATGTGTGCTACGAGGTCAGGAGTAATTCCAATGAGGTGTGTGCACTTCTGATAATGCTGTATTTTATAATACCCACCTAGGCGGCCAATGACGGGGCATGTGAGATTATCAGGGACACGGCGAGAGGCTCGATTCATCCAGGTGAGAATCACGTCGGGTTGAAAAGAGGAGATGCTCTTTCGAATGTTTCGCTGTGAAAAGATCCGCTGTATGCCGCCACAGCGGATGGGGGTGAGAGTGGCATTTTTTGCCTTCGATAAACGCTCTATTCGAGTAGGAAGAGGTTCTACGATGAGGGACTGTGTGTAGCCGCGACTATCAAAGCCTAGTGCGAGCTTTTCAAAGAAGTTCTCTGCGCCACCCTCCTGTGTGGAGAGCATCATTTGGAGGATTCGGGGGGACTTCATAGACACGTATCTGTCAGAGGGTTTAGTAGATAGGAGTGCAGGTGGGAAGGGTTTATGTCTTGAATGTCTGGACGAGTGGCCGCTAGATGTTTCTTATGCGAGTTTTACAGGTCGGAAATGCACAGACACGGCGCTTTGGGAAAGCTCGCGTGAATGTGGAGCAGAAGTTCGTGAATGGTTTTATTCGGTCTGGGCACAATGTGCTTCACTTTAGTGATCGTGATATGGCGGCATTTCTCGCGCCCTTTGGCTGGAGAGATTTGGGTGTAGGGAAGATGAATAAAAAACTCCTTTTGACGGCTCAAAATTTTCGACCGGATTTCATTTTATTGGGTCATTGTGATTTAGTTACGAATAAGACAGTTGAGTTGATTCGAGCAGCTTTACCTGATGTGAAAATCGCTTATCGTAATATTGACCCGCTCTTTGTTGAAAGAAATGTCGAGACGATCCGAAAGCGTGTGCCATATGTGGATGCTGTATTCATCACAACTGCAGGTGAGGGACTTGAACAATTCAGAGGTAAAGGGGCTGCGATACATCATATTCCGAATCCTGTGGACCCTGCGATTGAGATCTTTAATAATAGTGAAGCCGAGTCTCTTTCCTATGACGTCTTCTATACTGGGAATAGCACTGAGCAGACTAAGCGCAGAGAGATCGTTGAGTTCCTCAGAGAGGGCTTGACTGGAACTGATGTGGATTTTCGTGCTTTTGGCTTTGGCGATGCTCCGAATATCTGGGGGAGAGATTACGATGATGCGCTCTCGAAGAGTAAAATGGGGCTTAACCTGAGTAGGCAAGAAGGTGATTACTTGTATTCCTCAGATCGCCTAGCTCAGCTTATGGGAAATGGCTTATTAGCATTTGTGAATGAGGCGACTGGATTTCAAACCTTGTTCGAAGAGGAGTGTGCTGTCTTTTTTAAAGATCAGGAAGATCTACTAGAAAAAATCATTTACTATAAAAATAACGACGAGGAGCGTAAGATGATTGCGAGAAAAGGGCGTGATCATTATCGCTCACATTATACGAGTGAAAAAATTACAGATTACATGATCGAGAGGACCTTCGGCGGAGAATTAGTAGGGGACTATAGATGGGCAAACTACTAGGAGTTTTTTTCGTCATATGAAGATGCTGCCATTGGATCTAGATCTCTTTTTTGCTGCAGGAGGGAATCGTTGCTGTTTCGAGCATCCAAGTGACCTAGATCAGTGTATAAAAGTGAATCGAAAAGACCGAAGTCCTGAAATGAAGAAGGCTAATGCGGTCTTCTATAAACGTATTCGACCCGTTTCAGCCTTTAACGAGAATCTCGAAGAAAAACGTGTGATGGATACACTGGAAAATCAGTATCCTGATGCCGTTGGTCGTCTGATTCCGAAATGCTACGGATGGGTCGAGACATCATATGGTCGTGGTTTATCCACATCAATGTATCGGAATAGTAGTGGTGAGATTTCTGCTTCGCTTGAGGCTGAATTGTTAAGGTCTGGCTTAACGGATGAATTGCAGCAGGCAATCGATGATTTCGTAAAAGAGTGGAGATTGGCGCAGATTCCTAGCC
>CALFDI010000059.1 GCA_937952875.1 uncultured Verrucomicrobiales bacterium | reverse complement strand
CTTTGATCCCATCACACCCATTAAGTCTTTCTTGCCATGAATGATCACTCGCTGAGCGGAAAGCGTCTTTGGATCGAAGCCACCGACTGTCTGAAAACGGATAAATCCATTATCATCAATGTGTTTCACCAGGAAACCGATCTCATCCATATGAGCCGCAGCCATTGAGCATTTCTTGCTGCTCTTCCCTTTCTTGAGAGCAATCACATTGCCCATATTATCCACAGAAATATTATCTGCTAAGCCTTTAAGCTCCTTGAGCACAAGCTCGCGGATCTTGATTTCATGACCCGGAGCACCGGGAGCTTCGCAAATGCGGGAAAGTAATGAGACATCTATAGCCATGCGTGAACTATGCCGCATCCCAAAAAAGGCGCAAGCCCAAGGAGTGCGGACTTTAGTCTGCACAGCAAATTTATTAAAGCGGCACACGCACCGCATGTGGACTAAAGGTCCACACTCCTTGACCTCCGGTTCACTTCCACCGATGCTCGCCCACGCATGACAAAACTCAAAGCATGGCTCGCCACCGCCAGATTCGCAAATCTCCCGACGATCTGGAGTCACTGTTTTGTGGTCGTGGTTTTCTACGCACTGTATTTAGTCGGGTCAGATTGGCAGCTAGCTAAAAGCATTAGCCCCACAAATCCCAATCCTGAAGATTGGATCAAACAGTTCAACCAGGGCGCTCTAGGAAGCATAAAATACATCATACTCACTACAATGATAGCAGGCTCTTCTCTCTACTTAGGAGGCTGCATTTTAGGAGATTATTTTGACCGCTACTTTGATCTGAAATTCAGGCCTGAAAGACCGATTCCCCAAAAGATCATCCTCCCTGAAAACGCCCTCATAGTCGCCTTATTTTTCCTATTCTTTGGCTTTTGCGTATTCTTACTTGGAGTCCAATGGACGCAACATTTTCAACAATTTACGCCTCACAGACTACACGATCATTTTACCATATTCACTACGAGTCCTGATCTACTGGGAAAAATCTCCTATGCCCTACAAAGCATAACACTTATTACCACGGTGATTCTGGTAACGTGCATCATTTCCTACGCTCGCTTCCATAAAAAAATACCTCAGCTAGGCCTCATACTCATGGCAGGCTGTCGCTTTTCCCTTATTATCTGCGCTTGGAAATATGTAGACCCGTCATTTTTTAGACAGAACCCTGAAATAGCCTTTGCGTTCCCAAAGGAAATCCTCGGCTACGCTACAGCATCCGCCATTTATACTATGGGAATCGTTTTTGTCGCACGAACAGAGAGCACACCTGCACGCTTTAATCGACAAAAAGCCCTTATGCTTTTCATGTTCGTCCTTCCCCTACTGAGCATCGGCTTTACATCAGAATTTTCTTCTAGATTCGCTGTAGCAGGTCTGATCTTTTTTCTTTGGGCTGGAGTCGCCTATCTAGCACTTAGGAAGAACGATAAAGGGACCTTCGTCTCTCGAGCCCTCGCAGGCTTCTGCCTGCTCGACTGTATCGCGATCGCAGCCTTCACGTCACAATTCGCAGATGTGCCTGATATCGTCCCTGTCTTAAAGCTGTTTACTTCATTGTTTCCTATCTTCATCTGCTTCGGCTTTTTCTGTCTCTCCCTTCTCCTTCAAAAATTCACTCCTGCTACCTAATGGACGATCTTTTCGATAACATCCCCGCTCCAACAGACTCCACCTCTCGTCTCAAAGAACTCAGAGAGGAGATCAATAAGCATGACCGTCTCTACTACCAAGAGGCACTCCCTACGATCTCGGATGCAGAGTATGATGTGCTCTTTCGTGAATTAGAGGAGTTAGAAAAGAAACACCCAGAACTGCACGATCCAAACTCTCCGACACAGCGCGTCGGAGGAGCACCTCTCGATTCATTTTCTCAGCGAGAGCATCTCATTCCGATGCTATCCATCGATGATGTCTTCTCTCATGAAGAGATCGGTGAGTTCTTTGCCCGTCTGCAGAGAAATCTAGGAATCGAGCGTATCCCCGTCACGATCGAGCCTAAAATCGACGGCGTTGCTGTATCTCTCATCTACCGTAATGGCTCACTCGACTACGCCGTGACACGTGGCGATGGCACACGCGGAGATGACATCACGCAAAATGTCCGCACGATCGGTCGACTTCCTCTTTCCCTCGGTCCAGGCGCACCTGAGTTACTAGAAGTCCGTGGCGAAATCTTCATGCCAAACGCAGCCTTCGCTAAGATGAATGAAGAACGCGATGAGGCAGGTCTTCAGACTTTCGTCAATCCACGCAATGCAACAGCAGGCACTTTGAAATCACTCGACTCTCGCGAAGTGGCTAAGCGTCCACTTGATTTCCTAGCACATGGACTCGGTGCATACGATGGACCAGCTCTCGATAGCGAAGTGGAATTTCATAAACTGTTAGACACACTTGGCATTCCAAGAAATCAACCGATCTGGAAAGGTGACTCGCTCTCAGAAATCATTCAAGCGATCGAAGAACTCGACATTAAGCGTCACGGCTTGGCCTATGGAACTGACGGCGCCGTGGTCAAAGTGCTGGACCGTCCAAGCCGTGAAGCCCTCGGCGCGACATCGCGCGCACCACGCTGGGCTGCGGCTTTTAAATACCCACCAGAACAGAAAGAAACACGTCTCAAAGACATCACGATTCAAGTCGGGAGGACTGGAGTTTTGACTCCCGTTGCAGAGCTAGATCCTGTCTTTGTCTCCGGCACCACCGTCTCGCGGGCCACCCTGCATAATCAAGACGAGATCAGCCGAAAAGATATCCGCATCGGTGACACCGTCGTGATCGAAAAGGCCGGCGAAATCATCCCTGCCGTCGTCAAAGTCGTCACAGCTAAGCGTCCCGCCGATGCTCAACCGTTCATCCTCGCAGACTTTGTGAATCACACGTGCCCATCCTGCGGCGGCCCTATTCAACAAGCTGACGGACTCGTCGCTTGGCGCTGTGGGAACTTTGCCTGCCCAGCGCAGGCCGTCACAGGTATTACACATTTCTCCAGCCGCAAGGCTCTCGACATCGATGGTGTCGGAGAAAGCGTCGCCATCAAGCTCGTGCAAAACGAGATGGTAAAAACTCCACTCGATCTCTTCACCCTGACCGAAGAGCAGCTAGCGAACATGGAAATGGACGCCGCTATCCTTCAGTCTGGCGACATTTCTAAACCTCGGCGACTTGGTGAGAAAAAGGCTGCGACCATTCTCACATCTCTGGAAAAAGCAAAGACTCAGATGCCTCTCAATCGCTGGATTTACAGCATGGGCATCCCCCACTGCGGCGAATCATCTGCGAAGGAACTTTCACGTTTGCACGAAACGATTTTTGACCTTGCTGACTCTCAACTTCTTAAAGATCTAGCAGATCTCCCGAACTATGAGTCCCTCAGTATTTCAAAACGAAAAAAAGAGAATCACCCTGTGCTCAAAGACTATGAAATTGACGATTCGCTCGGCCCTGTCGCCGCTCAAAGCCTCGTAAATTTCTTCAAATCAGACGCCGGCCTTCATGTCGTCGAGCGTTTAAGAGAACTAGGCATAAATCCTAAGTCAGACAACTATGCACCCAAGCCATCCGAAGTCGACACCAGCGATCTTCCTCTCGTCGGCAAGACCTTTGTCATCACGGGCACCCTCAGTAAGCCGCGCCCAGAGTTCAAAAAACTCGTCGAAAGCAAAGGTGCCAAAGTCAGCGGAAGCGTGAGTAAAAATACCGACTACCTCCTAGCTGGCGAAGCCGCAGGATCAAAGCTAGATAAAGCAAATACCCTAGGTGTCACAGTGCTAGATGAAGAAGGACTAGAGAAATTGATCGGAGCGTAGCCTTCAGGCAACAAACTCTTCCCTGAAAGGGAATCAACACATAGCACAGGGTGAAACCCTGTGCTAACCCCAGATGAACCGTTCGCTCTCTGAAAGAGAGCAAGCGAATGATTAACACTCTCCCCACCCGT
>CALFDI010000058.1 GCA_937952875.1 uncultured Verrucomicrobiales bacterium | reverse complement strand
ACCACCCAGAGCGAGAGTGAATTTCACGTATCCGACGAATTCGAATGCATCTGAAACAGTGAGCACACCGGCGAGTTCAAGAACGAATCCAACACGGCCCTTAATCACTGTCTCTTCGACAATGAGGTCGCCATTTCCATTGCGCTGGAAGCCTTCGAAGATTTCAAGCGGTCCAGCCTGAGTATTCACCGTTCTACGATTTACGGCAAAGTTCGTAACAGTCTCATCAGTGCTGAAGGTATTGATCTCAAGGATGATAATACCTGCGATCTCAACCTCAGGGATATCTGTATTAGAAAGTGAAAGAACGACGCGTCCGACAACACCAGTGCGCGCTCCGATGAAGACATCCAGATTGAGCGTTCCAGTTAATGTGCCGAGAAGTGGGATAGTCGTGCTGACTGCACCTGTGATTGAAAGACGTCCACCGTCTCCGTTACCAGCGACTGTGATCTGGAGGAAGCCGACAAGCTCGATAAAGTCACCAATGATCAACTCAGCCTGAATGATCGCAGTCGCATACACTTCTGGGACACCATCTGCACGGCGACTACCATCGATTCCTGGAGCACTCTCGTAGATTGTGAAGGATGCCTTATCTTCTTCATTCACCACACCGTCTCCGTTCGAGTCAATCGTGCCTGCCGCAGCGAAGCCAGGAAGCTCGTCACCATCGATAATGGCGAGGAATGAATCAGGAAGCTGGAAGACGACGTCTTGAAGCGTGGTGTTCACGACGACTGTGACAGATCCACTTGCCTTGAAGATATTTCCGACGTCAGGGAGACCGATGTCTGCTCCTGCTGAGACGCGGAATGATCCTGCAAGACCGGCATTTTCGCCATCGGCGATACCTGTCTGAATGACGAGTAATCCAGTCGCTTCACCGAAGTTAATAGAAGACTCCCCTGCTCCGAAGGAGAGCGAGGCATTTACAAAGAGCTCAAAACGGCTCGGGCTGAAGCTGAGGTAGAAGCCACCTTCTAAGCTGAGGACATCAGTCGTGGATCCCGGAGGACGGACTCGGGCAAAACCAACAAGCTCGATCGCGAAGAGTTCAGGAGCGAGGACAAATGTCTCAGTGCGGTCAGCACCACCATCGAGACCTCTAAAGGTGAGAGTCTCAGTCTTCTCCTGAGATGTGAGGTTCAGCTGGAGTGTGCCCTCTGCACTGAGGAAGAGACCATACTGCTCAAGGAATGAGAAGTTCGTGCGAAGTGCGGCGACACCCCAGATCTGAACGTTATCAGAAACAGTCTGTGAGTTATCAACAACGAAGCGACCTGCAACTGCTCCGACGGATCCGAGTCTGTAGAGAGAGAGTTGAGCATTGAAATCAAGCTGGAAGACACGGCGTGTGGTGTCGAATTCCAAGATGACCTCACCGGAAAGTTCGATAATAGGCTCATCGAGGAAGCCTCCAGCATTCAGCACGATGCCACCGGAGATCTCGATGAAGAATGATTCCGCTTCAGTCAGAATCTTAATCGCTGATGTGCTAGCCTGGCCGAGGTTGCCAGCTGTGTCAGCCCATGCGCCTTCGATGAACTGAACTTCCATAATTCCAGTATCAAGCTGACCCTGATAGAGGTAACGGAAGGTGTTATTGCCGAGATTATAGACATCGACAAATTGGAGATTTTGCGCCTGCGCACCTGAGAGGATGAATTCCGCATCTGCATCGAGAATGGAGTCTACATCGACCTCTGTGCCATCAATAGGCGTGTATGTGATGTCAAAGTATGGCCCAGCACGTGTTGGGTTCGCTGTATCCAGAGCGACAGCTGCTACATTGATCGCAGGAGCATCGATGTTTGCCTGGCTGACAGCCGCACCACCATCGATAGACCATGTGTTAGCATTCAGCGTGACGACTGCATTGGCAGTGCTCTCACCATTTGTCAGAACATAGCGGAAACGTCCGCCACCAAGATCGATCGGAGTATCGTCAAGTTCTACAGTGACGAGATTTCCTTCTGCATCGAGCACCTGGACGGTGATCTCATCATCTGCATCTGTGATAGTATCAAAGTCGATGTCGAAGGTGACGAACTGCCCATTTGGTAGAGTGCCACGGATACCATTGAACTGAATATCGATGACTCCATCAGTGTCAGCTGGGACTTGCTCAGCTGCGATGTAACCGCTGGCCTGCTCTGATGTGACTTGGTTGCCATTTCCATCTTCCCATGATCCAGCGATGAACTGGACTCGGAAGTTATCGCCAGCTGCTCCAGACTGGATGAAGTAGCGGAAGGTATTATTTCCGAGGCTGACTGGGACTGCTTCGACATTGATCTGATTTCCATCACCATCGAAGAGAAGGAATTCAGGTCCTTCATCTAGAATGCTGTCAGGATCGATCGACGCTGTGGTAGAGCCGATCTGTAATTCGTCTGCATTCAGAGTCGGTGTGACAACGTCTTCAAAGACGATATCGATGTATCCACGGCCATTGAGTGTCTCGCGGTTTTCAGTCGATCCAGATGGTGGATTCGTCAGAGTTGCGCGAGCGACATTCACGGTGAAGCGCTCAGTCTCCTCGAGGTTTGTGAAGCCAGCAGAGTCAGAGAAGCTATTAGCTGAAATGGTGAGCGTGTAGACGCCGATGGCGAGTTCCTCAGAGAGCGTGTAACGGAATGTGTCTGTGCCACTGATACGGACTGGCGCTCCAGAGAAGCTAATCACGGTGCCATCTGGCGCAGTTAGGATGAGTTCGTCACCATTCACTGAGCTGTGATCGAGAGTCTGACCATTTGATGGGCGGAAGGTAATATCGATAAAGCCAGCATCATTGATCTCAGCGAGCCCGATCTCTGATCCATCGAGACTATTCGGTGCACCATCTCTCACAACGATCGCATCAGCGGTGCTACCCTGAACGGTGTATGAGCGAGTGAAGGCATGGTTGGTCTCACCTGATAGATCTTCCCATGAATTCGCGATGAACTCGAGGTTCACTTGGCCGACTTCAAAGTCTCCCTCGATGAAGTAACGGAATGTGTTATCTCCCAGAGCAAGTGGATTATCGACAGTGAGAAGCGATGCAGATCCGACGCCAATGCCTGTGAGATTAAACTCAGGAGCTGCATCCAGCACAGATTCGACATCTAGCTCCTGACCCGCGCTTCCTGCAAAGAGTATATCGATGTAGGTGCGATCATTCGAAGCGATGACATCACCAGGTGCGGCAGTCGCTGCGCTCTTAAGCTGAAGCGTATCACCTGGCTGCGTGCCTGAGACAACACCGTCTACGACCTTGAATCCGATAGAGGCAGGATCGATATCAACTGTGATG
>CALFDI010000057.1 GCA_937952875.1 uncultured Verrucomicrobiales bacterium | reverse complement strand
TAGGCCTTCAGCGTGATGAGGAGTTTCTAGAAACAATCGCACGGGATGCCTTAGACGTCGCGCTCCCTGGGGAGACGATTATTCGTATTGAGCGAGCCGAAGATTAGGCTGCTAAATCGATTCATTCATAATCTCGAGTGTCTTATCTATATCATCAAAGGTATGAGCCATTGAGATAAATCCAGTTTCGTAAGGCGAAGGCGCCATATAGAGGCCTTTATTGAGACAGTTCCAGAAATAGCGACGGAAGTGCTCCTTATTCGACGTCTCCACATCATCGAGATTAAAGACCGGCTTTTCTGTGAAAAATAAGCAGAACATGGAGCCTTTACGATGGAAGGTATAACCGAGGCCTTTCTCGTGCAGGATCTTTCTCACTCCCTCTTCTAGGCGTGCGCCGAGAGCTTCGAGTTTCATGAATCCATTGTTGTGATCGATTTCGCGCAGCTGAGTCAGTCCTGCGATTACAGCAAGCGGATTCCCGCTCAAGGTGCCAGCCTGATAGACTGGGCCGTTCGGTGCGAGATGCTCCATGATCTCATCACGTCCACCGAATGCTCCGACAGGTAATCCACCTCCGATGACCTTTCCCATAGCGGTGAGATCAGGGCTGATTCCCTCGAGTTCTGCCACACCGCCTTTACCGAGGCGGAAGCCTGTCATGACTTCATCGAAGATGAGGAGAGAGCCGTGCTGAGTGGTGATGTCTCGCATCTGCTGGAGAAAGCCGTCTTTTGGGAGGATAAGCCCAGCGTTGGCAGGATATGACTCTACAATAAGAGCTGCGATCTGATCCCCGTAGGTCGCAAAACATTCTTCGAGAGCGGCTGGATCATTGTAGGGGAGAGTGATCGTTTCCGCGGCGAGGCTGGCTGGAACACCAGCTGAGTCAGGCTCTCCAAATGTGAGTGCGCCAGAGCCAGCAGCGACGAGGAGAGAGTCGACATGGCCGTGATAGCAGCCTTCGAATTTAACGATCTTATCACGCTTTGTGTAGCCACGAGCGAGTCTGATACAGGACATCGTAGCTTCAGTGCCGGATGAGACGAGGCGGACTTTTTCCACAGCAGGCACCCAGTCGATGATGGTCTGCGCCATTTCGACCTCACCGGGATGAGGAATGCCGAAGGAGACGCCGTCTTTGGCCATTTCAGGAATTGCACCTGTCACAGAGTTCGGCGCATGGCCTAGAATAGCAGGTCCCCATGTTCCGACGTAATCTATATAGTGATTTCCATCGACGTCTTCGATTCGTGCGCCCTTTGCTCTTCTGACGAAGAAAGGGTCACCGTCGACATTTTTAAAAGCACGAACGGGAGAGTTAACGCCTCCAGGAATGAGAGTCTTAGCGCGTTTAAAGAGCTTTTTAGACAGCATGTGATTCATCTGCGCAGAAGATGAGCTAAGATAGCCGCGCTAGCGAAGGAAATTTTTCGTTTCTAGATGTGCGCCTTCACATGAATAACGAAATAGAAGATGACAGATGAGAAAAAATTGCTAATGTAAATACACTATGAGAGTTTTTGTTCTGTCTTTATTAGTTTTGACGAGCTCATTTTTATCCGCGGCACCTAAAAAAGGCGGGAAAATTGATCGGCAGCCAGGAGTCATCGTCCTTTCTGAAGTGTTAGAAAAGCCGATTAAGTTGACGGTTATCACAGATGCCACTGTCTACAGTGATAAAGAAGGAAAGTCCAAGCTGGGAACTCTGGTGAAAGGGCAGAGCCTCATTCTAGAGAGCATGACTGAGCGCGCCTATAAAGTGAGGGGAAAAGGCAGGCGCTACGGAATAGCCGGCTGGGTTAGCCCCAAGGCGTTTAGTTCGACAGATCCTGATTTTGTCGAGAATCTGAAGAAAATCCACACACGCTCAATCAATGTGCAGCAACTCATCCATGCAGGTGAGGTCGCCATTGGTATGACGATGAATGAGGTGAGCCAAGCGATAGGTGAACCATCAAAGCGTTCCTCTCGCCGGACAGAAGAGAAGCAGACCAGTAAGTGGGAATACGTCACATCAGATATTCAAAATCACTACCAAACTATGCAAAATCCTTACACAGGAGGCCTTTATCGCCAATATTCACATTCGACTCAGATTGAGACGTCACGCGTCGATGTCGAGTTCACGAATGAGGTAGTATCTGCTATTTTTGAAAGCGAAGACAACGATAGAGGTAAGGTGAAAATTATCGTGCCTCCTATCGTCTTCGCTTTCTAAAGACTCACCGTCTTATCTCTCCCTGCGAGATAGCCAAAGAATGCAGTGAGCAGTCCATAGCAGACGAGTGCCCAGATGGAGAGATCCCATGTGTCAGTCTTAGCCTTTAAGATCCCAACGAGCCAAGGGCCAGGTGCTGAGATGAGATAGCCAAATGCCTGAACTCCAGATGAGAGCTGAGCAGTTGTCCGTGCATTCGCGCACCTTAGACTGATGATGAGTAGGCTCAGGCCGAAGGAGCCAGCGAGCCCAAATCCTAAGAAAATAGAGGATGCTGTGACCCAGCCCAGCGGCAAATACCAAATAGCGAGGACGCTAAACACAATGGTCAAGTTACACGCTACGATGATGTAACTCTGACTCGGCCGTTTACCAGCATATCGAGGAATCACAAAGCTCGCAATGCAGCCAATCACTTGAAGGATCCCGACAAGATAGCCTGCAGAACTTTCATCCATACCACGTGCGATGAGAATCGATGGAAGCCATAGAATCGTGGAGAAAAAGAGCATCGAGAGACAGCCCATGTGCAGCGCGATGTGCCATGCAGTCGGTTCACGTGAGAGGCGCGAAAGACTCTGTAAAAGAGGGATAGATTCACGTTTTTCAGGACTAGGCCTCATCACTGGTATCCAGAAAAGAAAAGCGATCACGGCTGTGACCGCCCAAAAGCCGAGTCCACCTTGCCAATCGCCTGGCAAGATATCGGCCAAATCAACAGCGACACCCACCCCGATCGCTGACCCGATGCCAATCGCAGTCGAGTAGATGCCAGTCATCGTTCCGATCTGGTCAGGATAGTGTCTTTTTACGAGACCTGGGAGGAGGACATTCCCAAGAGCGATACCGATACCGATGAAGACGCTTCCTAGCATGAGAGTGGTGGCGGAATGGCTGAGCGGCCTGATAACGCAACCAACCGTGATGAAGATCATCCCGACTCCGAGGGCTCTTGCGAAGCCAATGCGATTACCAAAAATACCTGCAAATAGTCCAGCTATGCCGAAGAGCATCAGAGGAACTGACGTGAGATAGCCGATCAAGCCCAGCGATATTCCAGAGGCATTCAT
>CALFDI010000056.1 GCA_937952875.1 uncultured Verrucomicrobiales bacterium | reverse complement strand
ACTTTGGAAAATAGGCCTCACCGTTTAACTGCTCGCCTGTAAGCTCCTCCCAATTTTCAGCAAACGCTGTTTGCATCTGTGCGACGACCGGCCCCTCTACCTGATATTGAGTATCTCTCCATTCATACTCATTCCGGGTATCACCTTCCCACACGAATGCAAAACCAGCACCACCAGTGAAGCCTATCTCACCATCGACTACTAGAATCTTACGATGAGTCCGCCGATTCGTCCGCAGTGGTCGCAGAGGATTTCTCGGATGATACATGAAGAACTGCACACCTGACTGTTTTAGCAGAGCTTCATTCTCCTTTCCCATCCTGCGTGAGCCAATCTCATCGAGAATGACATGCACCGGTATCCCTTCGCGAGATTTAGCCGCCATCGCTTGGCAGAAGTCCCGAGTGCACGTTGCATCGATAAAAGCGAATGTTTCAAATGTAACAGACTTCTTTGCTCCCTGGATCGCCGCTAACATGGGCGGAAAATAATTTGCCCCATTCTCGAGAGTTTTGATCTGATTCCCTCGCAGCCATTTAACGCCTGAAAGCGTTTCGAAACTATTCTCTAGCGCTGTGGACTTGATTGCGATCTGTTTTCCAATGTCTTGCTGAAGCGCACGGCCAGTGCAGGCAGGCAGTGCGCAGAGCAGAATACAGAGAATTCCATGAGTCAGTGCTTTTGTCATGTAAATCGAACAAAGACACGTATTTCAGAGAAAAAGCAGCACATTTTCTTAAAAAAGAGATTGCCCTTAGAAAAATACCCTCCTAGCTTCCGCCCGTCTACTCGTAAGGGAAAGACCACACGCTCGGTTAGCTCAGTGGTAGAGCATTGCATTGACATTGCAAGGGTCAGAGGTTCAAATCCTCTACCGAGCACCATTTTCTCAAACGCCTGTCTGTTACCATCAGTCAGGCGTTTTTGGGTTCTCCTTCGCTACTTTTGTTTGAAGAAAATACACAGAACGTTCTTCTCATCTTTTCTAGCTGTGTAAAACTAGGTGTCATAGAAATAGAAATATGACGACGTTTAAAGATCTTCCGCACCTTCTTAGGCTTCTCGACGATAAACAGCCAGAGGTTCGACGTATCATAACTGAGAAGCTCAGTGGATACGGTGGAGATCTCAGCAATCAGATTGCAGGACTGGGCATAGATCTCTCCCCGGCCGATCAGCGCAGGCTTTCTGAACTCCTTAGACCTGAACGCCGACACACTCTCCGCGAGAATTGGCAAATTCCAGAAGACGGTCTACAGGGGCCATATGCCGATTGGGAAACGTTTGAAAACCTTCTGCGCATCATCTCTGACTATCTGCATGATGGTGTGAATCTACGCCCTCCTCTTCCTGATGCCTTGGATCTCTTAGCACGGGAAATCGAAGAGTCATACATCGCACCGACTGAAGACGACTTACGCATCTATCTCTTCGAGGGCGGCCTCTTTCAGGGTAATACAGAAGACTACTACAGCATCCATAATTCTGATCTCACATGGGTATTAGAAAATCAAATTGGCAACCCACTGGGACTGGCCACTGTCTTCATTCTGGTCGGTCAGCGATTAGGGCTCGATATTCAGGCCTGCAATTATCCTGGCCATTTCCTGGCACGCATTCCAATCAAAGGTGAAGAGTATCTCGTCGATTGCTTCAATCATGGACGCCTAGTGAATCTTGAGCAATTTTTACAAGATAATGACATCTCAGCCGAAGCGCGCCAGGCTGCTCAATTCCCATGCCCTCCTGGTTTTATTTTAAAAAGGACACTCGCTAATTTAGCTCATTCTTTTGCACGGATTAATCGAGTAGAGGATGAAATGCTCGTTCTTGAACTCGGTAGCACTCTAGAAAATTACAACACTCGCCCGCAAAAGTAACTTAATCGTTTGATCACTGGACAGTGACTTTTTCTGCTGAATCTTATTTCTCATGATTCTTCGACCTCTTCTATGTCTCCTTCTCCTCTCTGCATATGCACAGAGCCAAGTGCAAGACTTCTGGTTTTCTGGTGCAGAGGTTAATAAATACCAGCTTAAGCAATCGCGCTATGGTGAAGAGCACCCTGGTCACGCAGAATTCATCTTCGTCACCGAGCCCTTCCTCACAGATAAGCAGGTAAAAAATGAAAGCGGAGCGGCGGCTTCTACAAATGTGCTGAAGCTCAATGCTCTAAGAACATTCAACACAGGTATCTACTCTTACAGGACGATGACCTCAACGTTTCGACCGATCGATCTGAATACCTATCCGCACGCCTTTAAATCAACAACCAGCGTGCAAGATTGGTGTGGGCAAGCTTTCCAACAATTGAACTGGAAAAACAATTCCTGGCAGGCCCAAGTTCGGTCGTATTTCGAAACACCTGGAGATGAAAACGTCACGCTCCCAGATGCCGTCTTGGAAGATGAATTATGGCTCCTCATCAGGCTCGATCCCAAAAAATTGCCTACCGGGTCATTCAAAGCGATTCCTGGCGCAGTCGTCTCTCGACTCTTTCACATTCCTCTAGCAGCATATTCAGCCAAGGCCACACTGCAGACAGATGCTGGGAAGCTCGTTTACACGATCACATATCCGCGTCTCAAACGCAGTCTCAGCATGACTGCTGATGCAGACTTTCCACACATCATCCGTGAGTGGACTGAATCTAAAGAGGGAGAAAAAAGCCGCACACACGCAAAACTCACTCACCGTATCATGAACGCTGAATATTGGTCTCAACACAATCTCAAGTATGCAGGCCTCAGGAGGAAGCTCGGCCTGATTCCGGAGGCGAAGTAATTTTTTCGCAGGCCTCCCTCTACTGTCAGCCATAATCATTGGCCGTTCATGTAGAATTTTGCACTCTTCATACGTGCTCACACTCAAAGATCTCACCTTTTCTATCCGTAAGGATGGCGACACGATTAATCTCGTCGATGAAGTTAATATCGATATTCCGCGTGGTCATTTCATGGCGATCGTGGGACCGTCTGGTTGTGGTAAGACGACTCTGCTCCGCACCATTGCAGGGCTAAATGAAGAATCGAGCGGTGAAATTCACTGGAATGACAGAAATCTCTGCGATGGTGACGACTTCGATCCATCAGAAATCGGCTATGTTCCTCAGTTTTCCATCGCATATGATCACCTTACCGTAGATGAGTCTATCGAAGCCGTGGCTAAGCTGCGATTGAAGGGAAATGCTCAAGAAATCAATGCGACTATCGATCACGTATTAAGAATAACAGGTCTCGAACACATCGCAGACAGAAAAGTCAAAGTTCTTTCTGGTGGGCAAAAGCGTAGAATAGGACTAGCGATGGAACTCGTCTCTCGTCCAGATATACTACTCTGTGATGAGGTGACATCCGGTCTAGATCCTCGTTCTGAAAGAGAGATCGTCCACCTACTGCACGATCTCTCGCGTAAGGAAGGACGAATCGTTATTTCCGTGACGCACTCTCTGGCGCATCTCGACTTGTATGATTCCATTCTTGTCCTTCACGAGGGCAGCGTGGTCTATCATGGTTCGCCTCAAGGACTAGTCCATTACTTTTCTGTCGACGACTCTGAAGAGATCTATCCTTCACTGATGAAGAGACCAGGCCGAGATTGGTCGACGTCTTGGGAAAAACGCAAATCTCACTACTACGAGAAAATCTCTGCAGAACGTGAGCATCACATTCAAGAAGGACGACTTGAGCGTCCTGCCGCAGTTCCGACTCAGCCAGTATTAGCCCCCGGAGTCTTAAGCCAGTTCTGCACACTTCTCATGCGACGGTGGAAGATATTCTTTAGAGATCGCACACAGGTGCTTCTTCAGCTGGCTATCATTATCGGCTTTCCACTGCTTATCACGCTCTTCTCTGCGAAGGGGCAGGAGCCGATCCGAAAATACTCAGACACACGCTCCGGAAATATTGCCCTTCAAATAGAAGAAACGCAGACAATCCGAGCGGATCAAGTGAAAGTCGGTTCGGCCGTCTCAGGCATCATCATGTTCGAGGTGATTCTACTCGCCCTCATGGGATCGAATAATGCCGCGAGAGAAGTCGCGAGTGAACGGCAGATCTTTGAAAAAGAAAAATTCGGAGGACTCAGCCCTGGAGCCTATCTGATGAGTAAACTCGCCTTTCTCAGCTGCCTCGTTCTGGCCCAATCTCTGTTTATGGCTTACTTCGTCGAGGCGTTTTGGGGATTTCGAGGAGACTTCGCCAGTCATGCCACCTTTCTCATCCTCATCAATGCCGCGATGACGAGTGTATGCCTAGGCATTTCATCACTTATGAAGACGGCGGAACAAGCCTCCCTTCTATCGATTTATCTCGTAGGCTTTCAGCTCCCGCTCTCAGGTGCAGTGCTCGCACTCCCTGAGAACATCGAACAGTTCACACGACCTATCATTTCTGCCTACTGGGCCTGGTCCGGAAGTGTAGATTCACTCACGCCGGC